>JAQGPI010000596.1 GCA_028293175.1 Verrucomicrobiaceae bacterium
GGCCGCTATTATGTGCGTGTCACCCCGCCGGTTGCATTCCCTCTGGCCACGAGTTTGGCGGGCAGTGACGATGGTGTGGACGGCGACAACAACGGCTCTCAGCCCGGCGGTGTTACTACCATTATCAATTCACCAGTGATCAATCTGGCAGCTTGTGCTGAGCCAGGCCCGGCGGGCACCACCAATTCCGAAAACACCATGGACTTCGGTCTGCGGGTGTGCCCAACGCTGGTCATCTCGCCTTCCACGCTGCCGAACGCCATCCAGTACTCCGCTTATAACCAGACGCTCACCGTTTCCGCGGGATCGGCGCCTTACACATGGTCAGTCGTCTCCGGCTCGCTGCCTCCAGGATTGGCTCTTGCTTCGACGGGTGCGGCGACGGCTGCGATCACCGGAGCGCCCAATGCTTCCGCCGCCCTGGTGTCCTACAACGTCACCGTCCGTGCGCGTGATACCGCCGGCTGCCTTGTGGATATGCCTATGGCCATCACCGTCGTTTGCCCGGTCATCACCATCGACCAAAGCACGGTGCCAGTCGGCACCCAGTACACAGGCTACTCGACCACATTGACAGCGACGACTACCGGCACCACCGGTGTGGCTTACAATTGGAGCATGGTATCCGGCACACTACCGAACGGCCTCTCCCTCAGCGCTGGCGGCGTGATCAGCGGCACGCCAAGCGGTGTATCACCTCCTGGGCTTTATAACTTCACCGTCAAGGCCATGGACCCCAACGGCTGCTTTGGCACACGCGGCTTCACGATGACCCTGAGCTGTCCCAATATTTCCGTTGGTGGCTCGACGCCTGCCGGCGTCCAGGACACCGCGTACTCGGCCTCGTTCAGCGCTAGCGGCGCTACCTCGCCGTACATCTGGACCGTCTCGCTTGGGTCACTGCCCGCCGGTCTATCGTTGAACTCCTCCACCGGTGTAATCTCCGGCACGCCCACAGTTGTGCAGAGTTCCACCTTCACCCTGCGCGCCACGGATTCGAACGTTTGCTATGGCGAGCGCGTGTTCACTCTCGCCATTGGTTGCCCGGTGATCAACATCAGTCCCGCTTCGTTGACGGCTGTGACACAGTACGCGGCCATGACGCCGGTGACCTTCACCGCTAGCCGTGGCCGCTCACCTTATGGCTGGGCGCTGAACGCTGGCAGCACTCTGCCCACCGGGCTGACTCTTTCTTCCGGAGGTGTTCTTTCCGGCACGCCTACGGCCGCTCCAGCGACCTATATTTTCACGGTCAAGGTGACCGACAACAGCGGCTGCCCTGGCACTCGCGCCTATGCCTTGGTGGTCAATTGCCCGCCGATCACGCTCGCCTTCAATCCCGTACTGCCATGGTCGCCGGTGGTGGGCACGAGCTTCAGCGGTCAGGTCAGCGCCAGTGGCGGTACCACTCCTTACAGTTTCAGCCTGGGCTCTGGCATTCTGCCTTCCGGCCTTTCATTGGCGGCTGGCACAGGCATCATCAGCGGCATCCCCAGCTCAGCAGGTACTTACACTTTCAATCTGGTGGCGACGGACAAGAACGGTTGCGCCGGCTCGCAAAACGTGACGGTCACCGCGACCTGCCCGGTGGTCACGATCAGCCCTTCGCCGCTGCCCTCATCCGCGCTTCAATACGCCAGCTACAATCAGACGCTTGCCGCCAGCGGCGGTTCCGCCCCATATGTCTGGGGTGTGACTGCTGGCGCGCTGCCCGCGGGCGTGACCTTGAATTCCTCCACTGGCCTTCTTTCTGGCACACCGACCGCCGCTCCAGGGGGTTACAGCTTCACTGCCGAAGCCACGGACAAGTATGGTTGCAAAGGCAGCAGCGCCTTGTCGCTTACGGTGGTCTGCCCGCCGCTCATTATTGATCCGCCCTCGCTTGCCGGTGCCACGCAATTGTTGCCCTACAGCGCCACCATCGTCGCCAGCGGTGGCACCTCACCCTACACGTACTCCGTTTCATCGGGAACGCTTCCGGCTGGGCTAACACTCAGCAGCAGTACGGGAGTCATCAGCGGCACTCCAACGACGGTGGAGTCACAGACCTTCACCATGCATGCGGTGGATGTAAACGGTTGCGTGGGCGACCGGGCTTATGTTCTGGTGGTAAGCTGCTCGTTCTTCCCGCTTCAGGACGGTGTGGCGGTGACCACCAACAGCGGCGCTTCGCAGATCAACACCACGGCAGGTCCGGCGGACCTCACCGGTGGCATTGATCCTAATGCCTTCACCTTCGGCATCATTGATGTGCGCAGCCGTCCGGTGCTCGGCCCCTTGAACTGGCTGGCACCAAAGTACCACGGCCCCGCGGGCAACGAGTGGAATGTGAACCGTCTCGGCCATGTGTTCGGCACAGCCATCGACAAGGATGGCAACGTTTATGTCACCGCCAGCTCAAGCTACAGCGGCGGCAATGTGACCGGTGCTTCGGGCTTTGTTTCCACTGGTATTTTCCCGTATGGGGCGCTTGGCGGTGGTTCCGCTTCACTGGCGGCGGCGGGTACGATTTACAAGATCGACAAGACCACCGGCGTGCTCAGTGTACTGGCCCAACTACCGCAGCAGTCCTTCTATCCGGCCTTCGACAAGACAGCTGCTGGCACACAGGTCGTGGGCGGCGTGACCTACTACCTTGCCAGCCCCACCGTCCGCACCGGACCCGGCCTGGGGAGCATCGCGTATGATACACTCAACACGCAGTTGTTTGTCTCGAACTTCGAAGACGGCAAGATCTACCGTCTCAGCACAGCAGGCGCTGCGTTGAGCAACTTCGATCCTCTGAGTGCAGACAGTGGCGCCGCAGGCGCGGCTCCGCTGGGCGAACGTGTGTGGGGCCTGGGCGTTTACAATAGCAGGCTGTATTACGGTGTGTGGGTGGAAAGTTACAACACCGGCGGCGGCAGCCTGGGCGAAGACAACGGCACGGCTAACAACATCGTGCGTTCTGTGGCTCTTTCTGCGGGAGGTGACTTCGTCGCTTCCTCTGATCGTCTGGAAGTGACCTTGCCAGCCTTCACCGGAAGCGGTGTGGGCCGTTCCAATCCGGTCAGCGATGTTGAATTCGATGCCTCGGGCAACATGATGGTGTGCGAGCGTGCCATGATCAATGCCACCACACCGGGCGTGGGTGCCGCACGCACGCTGGTATATGCGCCGCTGCCGGGCAACACCTGGGCCACACCGCGCCAGTATCATGTGGGCAGCTCGACCACTGCGGAAGCCTCCACCGGTGGCGGTGACTTTGGTTATTCGACCTTCAACAACAGCACCTGCAAGGTGGGCGGCTGCGATCAATTCCTGTGGATGATGGGCGATGCGCTGCGCCTCGGTTCATCTGACGGCGGCTCGATGCCTTCTGGTTATGCGGGTTCACGTTACGCCATCCATGGTCTCCAGGGCACACCTCTCACGACGGCTTACCCACTTACCTCCGCACAGTACTTTGCCGGACACAATTTGGTGGATTTGGATGAGGAGTTCATCCAGACCGAAAACCTGTACAACGGCGATGTGGATGTGTTCCGCCATTCGCCCATCGTGACCCCTGGAGCACCGCCCCAGTGCGTGCCGTTGGGCAGCAGCTTCACGCTTTCTGCCACCATCCGCGACGTACCGCCATGGGTGGTGAAGCCCATCACCTATCAATGGTACCGAGTGGACAACGCCACCACTGGCGTATACACCGCCATAGGCACCTCAGGTACCATCAGTGTCGGCAGCGGGCCTTACACTATTAGCCGTTCGATCACCGCCACGGCGACGGAGGTGGACAAGTACTATTTCCTCCAGGTGGGCTATGGCGACTCGACCTCCCCATGCACCATGCGCAGCCCGTTTGTCGGTCCCGTCAAGGCTTGCGGTGCCATTGGCAACCTGATCTTCCGCGACAACAACCGCAATGGTCGCTACGACACTGGCGATGTGGCGCTTTCCGGCGTGACGCTGGAACTCTATGCCGACACGAATGGAGACGGGCTGGCCCAGCCCGGGGCAGGGGACGGTGTATCGCTGCTTACTACCACCACCAACGCCTCTGGCGAATACCTGTTCCAGCCGCTGCCTGAAGGCAAGTTCTTCGTCCGCGTGCCTGCCGCCGAGTTCCAGAGCGGCGGTCATCTTGCCGGACTGGTCAGCTCCACCGGCGTGGGTTCGGACAATGGTCTTGATGATGACGCCGATGAAAACGGTGTGGACGATGCTTCTCCTGCGGTCAACGGCATCAACTCAACGGTCATCACGCTGACCAACAACGGCGAGCCTGTCGATGGTGGCACGGAAACAGGCGTGTCAAAAACGACGGACAATGCCGATGACAACAATTCAGACCTCACGGTCGACCTTGGCTTCATGTGCCCCGACTTTGTGTTCTCGCCAGCTTCACTCACTGCTGCCACCCAGTATCAGGCCTATGGCCCCGTAACGATCAGTGCGACGGGCGGCAGTTCGCCTTATGCATGGGCCCTGAGTTCTGGCGCGCTGCCCACCGGCACCTCGTTCAACGGCAGCGGTGTTCTTTCCGGCACGCCTACATCCGCACCAGGCACCTATTCCTTTGCGACGCGCGCAACGGACGCCTTTGGCTGCTTCAATGACAAGGCTTACACGCTGAATGTGCTGTGCCCCACCATCACGGTGAATCCTTCCTCTTTACCCGGTGCTACTCAGTTCGTGACCTACTCTAGCACGATCAGCGCCAGCGGCGGCACCTCTCCTTATACCTTCAGCGTGACTGGTGCGCTTCCTGCGGGCATCACGCTGAATACCGCGACTGGAGTGCTTTCCGGCGCCTCTTCAGCGACTCCTGGCAGCTTCCCTATCACAGTAACCGCTAAGGACGTCAACAACTGCACCGGCACACGCGGCTATACCCTGGTGCTTGCTTGCCCGACCATCACAGTGAATCCAGCGAGCCTGCCCCCTGGCACGCAAAACGTCGCTTATGACCAGACGGTCGCAGCGAGCGGCGGCACCGCTCCTTACGTCTTCAGCGTGAGCGCTGGAACCCTGCCCACCGGCTTGACCTTGAATGCATCGACAGGCCGTATCAGCGGCACGCCTACCGTGGTGCAGAGCGTAGGCTTTACCATCCAGGCCGCCGATGCGGGCGGCTGCTTTGGCACCCGTGCCTATGTACTGCCGATTGGTTGCCCGGCCATTATCTGGACACCAGCAACGCTGGCGGATGCCACCCAGTATGCGTCCTACACTGTATCGTTCTCCGTCAGCGGCGCTACCCCTCCCATCACCTTTGCCGTGAATGGCGGCAGCACGCTGCCTGCTGGCCTCACCTTCAATGCTGGCACGGCCACCCTCAGCGGTACGCCCACAGCGGCTCCGGGAGCTTACACATTCACCATGAAGGCCACGGATGCGGTCGATTGCAGCAGCTTCCAGCCGTACACTCTCACCATCGTTTGCCCACCGGTCACCATCACCACGGCTTCGCCGCTGCCCCTGGGAACACTGGGCTCTTCCTATACGCCGGTGACTTTTGCCGCCATCACGGAAGGCACCAATGTTCCAGCGCAGGTTTACTCCTGGCGTGTCAGCGTGGGCTCGCTGCCAACCGGCATGACACTCAGTAGCGCAGGTGTGCTTTCCGGCACGCCTACCGTTGCCACCACCGCCAGCTTCACGGTCGAGGCCGCGAATGCCGATGGTTGTGTCGGCACCAAAGTCTTCTCGCTGACCACCAACTGTCCTACGCTCACGATCAATCCGGCCACCCTGCCTGATGGCTTCCTGCAGTGGGCTTACTCCACTTCCGTTTCCACCTCTGGCGGTACCGCTCCCTACTCCTACAACATCTCCGCCGGTTCATTGCCGCCAGGGGTCACCATGAGCAGCGCGGGCGCGTTCAGTGGCGCGCCCACCAGCGCAGGCACCTACAGCTTCACGGTCCGCTCAACGGATACGAATGGCTGCCAGAGTACCAAGGCCTTCTCGATCCTGGTTCGCACCGGCTCCATTGGTGACGTTGTATGGAATGACTCCAACAACAACGGCATCTACGACACACTCACCGAGCTCGGTATCGGCGGCGCGACGGTGCAGTTGTTCAAGGACAATGGCGACAACGTGGCCAACACCACTGGCGATGTGCAGGTGGGCGCGGACAAGATCACGGGTGTTGCAGGCACCTATATCTTTACCGGTCTGTCGCCCGGCAAGTATTACGTAAAAGTGCAGCCCGTCCCTGGCTTCCCTTATTCGGGCGGTACTCCTGTGACGCTGGACAGTCAGATCAACAATGACAACGACGGCTCGCAGCCCGGCGGCCCTGGCACGGCCTATTACAGCCCGGTGATCAACCTCATGCCCGGCACCGAATCCACGGCGGACGGCGATACCAACGCAGATACTGAGCGCACGATTGATTTCGGTCTCTACTCCGGCGGCATCATTGGCGACCTTGTGTTCCGCGATGACAACTGCAACAGCAGCCGCGATGCCTCCGAACCCGGCATCGCTGGTGTATCGGTCATGCTTTACTCGACGGTGGATGCCGCTGTGGGGGGTGGGGACGACACGCTGGTGTCTTCACAAGTGACCAATTCCACCGGTAACTATGGCTTCCAAAACCTGCGTCCGGGCCGCTACTACGTGGCGGTGACCCCGCCGACGGCTTATCCGCTGGCCAGCCCGGCCGCCACGGGTGACAACGGCGTGGACAATGATAACAATGGCACGCAGATCGGGCCTGGACAGCCCATTTACAGCCAGGTCATCACTTACTCTCCGGCCGGTGAGCCGGGCAACAGCGGTACCACCAACACCGAAAACACCATCGACTTCGGCTTGTGCGCGGCGGGCTTGAGCGTGGGTAACTTGGTGTGGATCGATTCAAACAACAACGGCTTCCACGATACGAGTGAAAGCGGCCTGGATGGCGTGCAGCTTGAAATCTGGCGCACGACAGACACCACCATTGGCAACGCCGATGACGTGAAGCTCTATACCACCACGACAGCTAGCGGCGGCCAGTACCAGTTCGCCGGTCTCGGTGGCGGCATGTATTACATCAAGATCCCCCAGCCGCCGCCAGCCTTCCCTGAGCCCGGCGGCACTCCCATCACGATCGACAACGGCTTTGACAATGACAACAACGGCTCCCAGCCCAGCGGTTCGGGCACTGCCATCTACAGCCCTGTGATCACTCTGGCGGCCGGCACTGAGCCGGGCACCTCGGGCGCAACGGACTATGACAACACGGTGGACTTCGGTCTCAAACCATGTGCCAGCACACCGGGCGTGGCGCTGGGCAATGGCGCGGTGTATCAGAATCAGTCCAGTGCCTCCATCGATCCGGGTGCCTCCGTCCTTTCGCCCTTCCAGCAATACGGCGTGGTGGCCGCTTCCTCTATCCGTCTCCAAAGCGCGACCACTGGCGGCTTCAATGCGAAGTCCTGGCTGGAGCCTGGCTGCATCACGAGCGCGGCGCTTTCACTGCCTTCATGGGGCGGGGCGAGTGTTTCCATCTGGGATACCGGCGCTGGCGTGGTGCCCGACAATCAGGCTATTACGAGCAGCACCTCCAACGCCCAGGTGGGCGGCACCTTCAACAGCAACTGGGCCAGCGGTTACGAGTTTGGCTGGTCCATCACACCGTCCTCATTTGTCCGGTCCGGCGGCCTGTATTGGGAAGCCATGAGCCCTGATGGGGGCGCAGCGGGTTCCGGCCTAGCTGGGGCGACGAGTTCCTGGGATTTCACAGTGCTGGTCGATGGCGTTGCTGTCGGCACCACCACGACTGCTGTATCACAGCGTACTGTGCAAACGGTGGCGGGCGGCACTGCGCAGCTCTACTACTTCTTTGTCGATCTGGGTTCCACGAACATCTGGTCGCCTAACACCGCGCATACCGTCACCCTCCGCCGGGCGGGCAGCACCTTCGTGCTGAATGATCTTGCGCTGCTGGGTTGCTGCATCAAACCCATGTCCGTGGGTGACTTCGTGTTTGACGACATCAACAACAACGGCGTCAAGGACGCTGGTGAGGGCGGTGTGGCCGGCGCGATAGTGAAGCTTTACAGCACCGGCAGTGACGGCGTGATCGGCGGTCCTGCCGCTGACACCCAAGTGGGTGCCACGCTCACCACCACTTCCACAGGTGCCTATCGTTTCGACAATCTTCAGCCCGGCCCCTATTACGTGAAGCTCACGCCGCCTGCGGATCATCTCAAATCCGGCGGCACCGCCGTGACGACGAACAACAAGATCAATAATCAAAACAAGGGTGCACAGGCCACACTAGGCGGCGATCTCACCAGCCCGGTCATTGTCCTGGTTGAAGGTGCCGAACCAATCAATGATGGCGACACGGATGCAGCGACCAACATGACGGTGGACTTCGGTCTGTGGGGCGGCTTCAACGTGGGCAACCAAGTGTGGTTTGATACCAACAACAACGGTCTGCTGGACGGCGGTGAAACAGGTGTGAACGGCGTGACCGTCGACCTCATGAGCCTCGGCTTGGATGACGCGATTGGGGGCGTAGGCTTGAACGCAGACTCCGTTGTTGCCACCACATCGACCTCGGGCGGCGGCTTTTACAGCTTCCATACCTACACGGCTGGTCGTTACTATGTGCGTGTCACGCCGATAACGGGCTTCGAACTGGCAAGCTCCACCGCCGCCACGACCGACAATGGTGTGGATAATAACAACGATGGCGTGCAGTCCGGCGGGCAGGGGACCGCGGTGCGCAGCTCCATCTTCACTCTCGTCGCCGCCAAAGAGCCAGGCACCGCAGGCATCACCAATGATGAAAACACCATCGACTTTGGTTTGCGTCCTTGCCCCACGATCAGCATCACTCCGGCCTCGCTGACGGCGGCGACGGGGAACTCATTCTACACCGTGACGTTGACGGCCAGCGGCGGATCTTCGGCCTATGCATGGGCCATGGCTTCCGGAACGCTGCCAGCAGGGCTTACCTTGGTCTCCAGCGGTGCTGCCACAGCTACGATCAGCGGTTCGCCCTCGGCAGCCCCAGGTACTTATTCGTTCACCGTCAAGGCCACGGACAGCCTTGGCTGTATTGGTACCAAGGCCTATTCACTCACCATTAACTGCCCAACGCTGACCCTTTCCCCTGTGTCGCCGCTCACCAACGTCACTGCCTATAGCGCGTATGATGTGACGCTGACGGCAGGCACTGGTACCGCTCCTTACACGTGGAGCATGCCTACCGGTGCGCTGCCCGCCGGCCTTACGCTCAGCACGTCAGGAGCCAGCACGGCGCACATCAGCGGTACCACCACGGCGACCTCCGGCTCCTTCCCCTTCACCATCCGTGTCAAGGACGCCAACAACTGCCAGACTGATCTGCCTTATACGGTGACGGTCGTCTGCCCCACGCTAAATGTTGGCGTCACCGGCAGCACCACCGGTGCCTTGAATGTGGCGATGAGCATCACGCTTACGGTCTCCAGCGGCGGTTCGCCTTACAACTGGGCGCTGCTGTCGGGTCCGCTGCCGCCCGGCTTAGTGCTTACCAAAACCGGAGCCACCACGGCCACAATTTCAGGTACGCCCACAACGCCCGGCAGTTACAATGTAACTGTTCGTACTACAGACACCAACGGGTGTACCGGTGACAAGCCGCTCAACATCAGCATTAGCTGCCCGCCCATCATCATCAGTCCTCCTGGACCGCTTGCCGATGGTACGCAAACCTTGCCATACTCAGTTTCGTTCACACAGTCCGGTGGTACCACCCCGGTCGCGTGGAGCCTTGTTTCCGGTGCTGGCAACCTGCCGACGGGACTGACGTTGAATGCCAGCACGGGCGTGATGAGTGGCACGCCGACTGGAGCGGTGGGAACCTACAATTTCACCGTCAAAGTCACGGACGTGAACAACTGCGTGGGCACGCAGTCTTACTCGCTGTTGCTCAACTGCCAGCCTTTGATCATCCAGCCTGCCACCCTGAACAATGGCACGGTGGGCTTCCCTTACACCGCAACGCTCAGCACCCAGCGCGGCACCGCGCCCTTCATCTGGAGCCTGCTCAGCGGCTCGCTGCCGGCGGGCCTGAATCTCAGCGGCAGTACCATCAGCGGTACGCCGACCGTGCTCGGCACCTCATCGTTTACCATCCGGGTCGCTGATGCAACGGGCTGTGTGGATACGAAGGCCTATACGCTGATGGTGGTCTGCCCCACTCTCAGCATTGACCCAGTATCTCTGCCGGATGGTTATGTCTCGGCCGCGTACTCGCAGCAGCTCACCGCCTCGGGCGGCACGGCTCCTTACACTTGGTCAGTGACCGCGGGCACGCTGCCATCGTGGTTGCAATTGAACGCATCCACGGGCCAGGTCTCCGGCACCGCGCCCGCCACGGCGGCCACCGCCAGTTCCTTCACGGTGAAGGCTGCCGGGCTGTACGGCTGCTCCACTACCCGTACTTACAGCGTGGGCGTGCGTTCGCTTTCCATCGGCAGCCTTGTCTGGCACGATGCGGACTACAATGGCCTAAGAGGCGTGAGCGAAGTAGGCATCGGCGGTGCTTCAGTGCAGCTCTTTACTTTGGGTGCGGACGGTGTGGCCAACACGGCGGATGATGTGCAGGTGCAGGCGACCCAACTGACCACGCCAAGCGGTGGCTATCGTTTCTCGGGCCTGCCTGCCGCTGACTACTACGTGAAGGTGACTCCGCCTTCCGGCTTCCCGCTTTCCGGTGGCAATGTGGTGACCACCAACAACGGCGTGGACAATGACAACAACGCGATGCAGCACGGTGGTGTGGGCACGGCGTTCATCAGCCCTGTGGTGCATCTTCAAGGCGGCAATCAGCCGACCGTTGATGATGGCGATGCCGATACGGATCTCACTGTCGATTTTGGCCTCTTCCCCGGCATGTGCATAGGTGATCTGGTGTGGAACGATACCAACAACAATGGCCTCCGTGACAGCGGCGAAGCGGGCGTCGCAGGTGTGGCTGTGCAGATCTTCAAACCGGGTGCGGACAACCGAGTGGGCGGCGTCGATGATGTGCTGGCGGCAAGCGCGATCACGGATGTGAACGGCTTGTACAAGGTATGCGACCTGATGCCGGGCAAGTATTATGTGAAGCTGCTGGACCTCCCGTGGTGGGCTCCTCTGGCCAGCTCAGTGGCGAATGTGCGCGATGATGGCGTGGACAATGACAGCAACGGCATTCAGGTGGGCGCGGGCACCATTTACAGCCCGCTCATCACCCTCTCCGCTCTTTCCGAGCCGGGCAACATTTCGAGCGGTGTGCAAGAAGACACCACTGTCGACTTTGGCATTTACGGCTATCCAGTGGCGGCTTTTGTGACGGCTTCATTGGATGACAGCATTCCGGTCTTTGAGCCTGAAACCGGCGCGTATTGCTACACGTTCCACCAGCCGTTTGGCAACAGCAACAGCCAGGGCAACAACGACCGCGGCGATACCCCTGCTGGTATCAAGCTGGGGCCGGATGGCAATTTCTATGTGGCCCATTACGGTGCCAGCAATCTGCGCAAGATCAGTCCTGGCGGAACGGATCTCGGTCCCTTCTTGAGCACTGGTGCGGGTATCAACAAGATCAGCTCCTTCGCCTGCGGACCTGATGGCAATTTCCTGGTCCTTGATGAAGGCGGCAAGCGTCTTGTCCGTTTCGCTGGGCCACTCAGTCCTACTCCAGGCCAGCCGCTTGACCCTTCGCCGTACACCTTCATCGACCAGGAGGCGACGGATTTGCGCATGGGACCGGACGGCAACATTTATCTGCTCACCTCCGGCTCAGGCGGCACCGCCATCAAGCGGTACAACGCATCAACCGGCGCGCTACTGAACACAATCGTCAATCAGGCGCAGTTGGTGAACATGGTGGCCGGCGGTTCGTCCGTTGCCGAGATCACGGGCTTCGACATCTTCGCTAATACACTGTATGGCATCAACAAGACGGACGGTGAAGTCTTTAAGGTCGATATCACCACGCCATCGCTGCCTTCACAGCCGCTGGTCGTGGCGGATCTGGACTCGGTGAACCAGGGCACTTTTGATACTCGTGCGGTGAGGATGGACCCGGTGAACCGCAAGCTCTACATCGCCGGCTACAAGTGGAATAAGCCGGTCAGTGGCGGCACCATTGCCAGCGCTGCCATGATCAAGGTGGACCCCTCGGTGGTGCCGGGCACCATCAACGTGTACGAAGTGCCGATGCCGACGCCACCAGGACCGGACAATGAAACCTGGCCCGGCCCGAAGGACATTCTTTTCGCCAATGCCACCTGCACTCCAACGGACATCTGCTCCATCGGCAACCTGGTGTGGAACGATGCCAACAACAATGGCCATGTGGATAGCGATGAAGCCGGCATACCCGCCGTGCGTGTGGAACTGTGGCGCGATGCGGACGGCGACCCTTCCAACGGCGCGGAACAGCGCATGGGCTGGACCTACACGGACACTCAGGGCTACTATGTATTCAACGGCCAGGTCCCCGGTGTGTATCAATTGGTGATCCCTGTCTCCAACTTCCAGAACGGCGGCGCGCTGGCCGGTGCTACTTCTAGCAGCCTTGTAGCCGTGAACGCGGACAACCAGGCTGATGAAGACAATAACGGCTTGCAGCCGGACGGTCCGCTGAGCGAGGTGCGCAGCCCGCTCATCACCCTTGCTGTGGGCGCTGAGCCTGCGGGCAATGGACTGACAGGCGTTGAGAGCGGACGCGGCGGCGACATTGATGATGTGCTGGACGATGCCAGCGGCGAAATGACGGTGGATTTCGGCTTCACCGTGACCGGCAGCTTCGGCATCGGCAATCTCGTGTTTGAAGACTTCAATGGCAATAGCGTCGCAGATGCGGATGAAGGGGTGGATGGAGTGCGGGTGCAGCTCTTTGCCGCAGGCCAGAGTTCCGATACCTTCCCGCTGGCCGAACGCACCACAGCGGATGGTGGCAAGTATCTCTTCGTGGGGCTGCCTGCCGGCTCCTACTATGTGCACCTTCCTGCGAGCGAATTCGGCAATACGGGTATCCTGCGCGGCTTATACGCTCTTCCTGGCTCCATCGTGAACGGGGACGACAACGTAGGCCAGAACGGCATCGAGAATGCTACACCCGAGACTCGCGGCATTAGCACGGGTACCATTATTCTTGCCTCCGCCGCCCAGCCTACCAATGCCATTGAAACAGGCATTGGTGGCGAGGATGACGATGTTTACGAAGATGACAACATCGACATGACTGTGGACCTGGGCTTCTACCGCAAGGTGGGCATCGGCAACTTGGTGTTCTTCGATGTCAATGGCGATGGCCATGCAAGTGCGAACGAAGGCGTGGCCAATGTGACGTTGCAGCTTTATCTGGAAGGCGCTGTAGCAGAGCAAGACTCGCCCTTTACCACCACCCAGTCCGATGCCAACGGCCTGTACTTGTTCGACGGGCTGCGCTCCGGTTCCTATTTCGTCCACATCCCGTCCAGCATGTTCCAGCCGGGCGCTCCGCTGTATACCAAGGTGAGCGTCGCCGACGGTCTCAACGGGGATGATGATGTGGGTGATGACGGGCTCAACACCACTATTCCTTCGACCGAGGGCGTGTCATCCAACATCATTGATCTCTACCCCGGCCAGGCGCCTACGGATGAAAATGGTGAGACGGGTGTGAACCATACCGCCGACAACGCCATTGATGCTGCGGAAGACCTGACCATTGACTTCGGCTTCCAGACTCCGGCTGGCGTGGGCAACCTCGTGTTCCGTGATACCAATGGCAATGGGCATGCTGATACCGGCGAAGGTGTTTCCGGAGTGCGCGTGGAGATCTACAACTCCACTGACACGCCAGGGTTCACCCCGCCTCTCCTGTCCACCTACACCAATTCGACTGGGCATTACCTTTTCGACCACATGAATTCGGGCGACTATGTGGTTCACATTCCGGCCGTCAATTTTGCCAATGGCCAGCCGCTTGCAGGCCTGCTGTCGATGGTCGATGTGGGGGTTCCGACCACGTCTGATGACGATGTGGGTGAGAACGGCATCGACTCCCCCTCGCCGGCGTACACGGGCACCAGCTCGAACATCATTCACCTTGAACCAGGCACGGCACCCACGGCCGCAACGGGTGAGACGGGGTATCTTGCATCTGAGGACAACGGCGTCGATGCCAATGTGGACCTCACCGTGGACTTCGGCTTTAGCAACAGCAGCTCTGGTGTCGTAGGCGTGGGCAATACCGTGTTCCAGGACAAGAACGGCAACCTGCACTTCGATGAAGGTGAAGGTGTGGATGGTGTGACCTTGCAGCTCTTCCCTTCGACGGTGACAAACTTCCTCACCACGACGCCTCTGCGCACCACGATTTCCACCAATGGCGGCGACTATTACTTCGGCGGCCTCCAGCCCGGCAACTATGTGGTGTTCATTCCGCCTTCGAACTTCACCGGCTCAGGCAAGCTTAAGAACATGCTCTCCTTGCCGGGCCAGGGCGGCGACAACGGCCTTGATGATGATCAGAATGAAAACGGTGATGATCCCGCCAATCCGGCAAGCACGGGAGTAAAGTCCACCATCTTTAACCTGGGTATCGGCCAGGAGCCAATTGACGAAAGTACCGAAACTGGCAAGAACACCTATGTAGACGG
Source organism: Verrucomicrobiaceae bacterium (assembly GCA_028293175.1). GTDB lineage: Bacteria > Verrucomicrobiota > Verrucomicrobiia > Verrucomicrobiales > Verrucomicrobiaceae > CAINXC01. The sequence goes on from JAQGPI010000596.1 coordinate 14,607, forward strand.
TGGTGCCGATGCGAACAGCGATCTGACCATCGACTTCGGTTTCTATCAGCCTGTGGGCGTGGGTAACATGGTCTTTGCCGATGCAAATGGCAATGGCAAGGCGGACATGGGCGAGGGCGTGGGCGGTGTTACGGTGGAGCTCTACATCGCCGGAGCGCTGCCAGATTATGATCTCCCGAAAGCCACGATGGTGACAAGCTCGACGGCGGGCTCCCAAGGTAAGTTCATGTTCACCAA
>JAQGPI010000620.1 GCA_028293175.1 Verrucomicrobiaceae bacterium
AACTCTTGAGGGCGTCACCACTCCATGTGGATCGAAACAGGGGCATCGAAACCGCTGCCAAGGTCCGCCGGTCGTGGCACCCGAGAACTCAGGGCCACGGATGATCACCAATCTCTCCTGATCCTGCTGTCCGAGGACGTAGTGAGCAATGAACTTCTTGTCATCGCTAACGATATGCAAAATCATGTCACTGCTGTCGCAGTCGAGCGCCACCCACCAGATGAACTCGCGGTCATCTCGCATGAGCTTGCGGCGCTGTTTCTTGGCGACTGACATAGCGGCTACGATTTAGGGCGAACGCTTCAGATCAGGCGACGGCGAGCGGGGAGCGTCGATAACACGACAGATGCCATACGAGCCGTTGCTTGCATCCGTTTTGTGCGCCTTGGATTTACAGGTGATGTTCTCGTGCATCGGTATCATCGTTCCGTCCCTGAAGTGAGCCCAGGAGGGGTAAAACTCGGTCCAAGGGAAATTTGGGTGCTGGTCGGGCTTGCCACTCCAAGTCAAGTGGACGTGCGCCAATGCACCACGAGCCGAGTCCGTGATGAAAAGCACGTCGTCTGTCATCGTGCTCATGGCAACTGCCTCAAAGCTGGTTCCAGACAAGACGTGATCGGACCGCAGTTCCCTGGACAACTCCGCTTCGAGCAACTTGGCCCGGTCTGAATCGATTAGAATCCACGGAGCAAGCATCTCGAAATCTGCGACTCGCGCAGTCATGGTTTAGCCTAACGCTCAAGCGATGGCAACCCCAGTTGCGGGGGCCAGCGTTGCTCGCGGGGTTAAGGTTGAGGGAAGTTGGAGCATCGGAAACAGATGGGCTAGTACGGGTTGCTATCCGCGCCTTGTTCTGGCCTTGTTGGGACATTTATTTGCCTGATCAGCTTGGTGATTGGAAAATATTCTTCTTCTGATTCTGAGTCGAGGCACTGATAGTATTCAATCAGATCTCTGTGGAGATCAACATCGGCCGTTAGAACTGACCGGATTCTCTCCCATATGGGGGAGTTAGGCTCATGCTGACCATGGTATTCTTCAAAAGATCCAAGTATCAGGGCCATGAGTGTGAACCTCTCATCATCGTCTGCCGTTCCTGCGGCATAAAAGTCAAGAAACTCTCCAACCCGATTGGGATCAGCGCACTCAATCTCCCAGTCTTGCATGTAGGCATCAACCACAAGACCAAAGCAATCGCTCAGCCGATCTATCGCCGCTCTCGTAATGTGCCTCATGTCCTGCCAGAGCGACTAGACCAGCGACGGCGAGCGCAAGACTCCGCAGACACGACAGACTCGCTACGAGCCGTTCGCTGCATCGATTTGTTGGCCTCCGTTTTTGCGTGTGATGTGGTTGGCGTGAATCCCCTTTCTTGCATCCATTATCCGAACCACGATGATCGGCAGTATAGCAACCAAGAGACCATTGAGCATCGGTGAATACTTGCCGTCATCACCAAACGATGCTTGGAATGCAGCCAGCCTATCCGTCGGCGGGAATGCAAAGTATCCGGCCCCAAATCCTACAGTCGCTATTGCGAGCATTGTGCAGCGAACCAGCTTGTAAGTCCCGGTCTGTTCAGAGAGGATTTCAGCCCGATCAGTCTGAAACAGCTTACGTTCCTGCTGCCAATTAGTCGCCAGACGAAGAGCTTCCGGAAACTTCTGATGTACCTCAACATCTCGCACCGCGAGAAGTGGGCACCAAATGAGCTGGGCGGCTGGCGCTAGAGCAAAATTGAGCTGCTTAGCCTGATCGAAGGTGAATGACGCTTTTAGTCTTTGTCGACAGTAAATCATAGTGCCAAGCGTCCTGAACACAAATATGTAAAGTGGTATCCCGATGACTAGTGCGCTGAGAGCACAACCTACCGCAAATATCTGCGGCGAAGGCCCGAACAAACTTAGAACGCCAATGGCCAATAAAACGGTCACTAAGAGTGCCGCTATCTTAGCAAGAAGATCATAGAAGTGTGTCCAGAATATCATAGCAGGTCGGGCTGGTGTGGTAATGTTGGTTGGGCGACCAGTGGGTCAGCATCAAATAGGTGGGTTTGTGTTCCAGCCTCTTTTAGCCTACAATTTTGTAAAATAGCGCCGCGATTTTCAACAAGAAAACGCGGAATGGCGAGGCGATTTTTCATTTCCACGCCGAAGATGTTGTTTTGCATGCAAACAGGCGTGAAAACCAACAAGAAGGGTGTGGAATAGCACGCATGGAGAAAGACGGGCTCAACCATGAACTGGACAGACTGGAAGGCCGAGACCGTACCAGCAAAGAGGCCTGGGCGCTACGATGTAAGATCTATCGCAACCGAACAGTGGGAAGCCATGAGGGACGTTGCGAAGCATTTGGTTTCTTTGGCTCCGCTTGAAGTCGGATACTGGATCTGTTCTTACTCACTCGTTACAATGACCTTCAAGGCGCGTTCGCGTGCCGCATTGCCGAAGGTGTCATATGCGCTCATGATCTCGCTAAGGGGAAAGCGATGAGTGATGAGCTGCCGGGGTTGTAACCTCCCTGAAAGGACAGTCTTGAGTAGCAAAGGCGTGGTTACCGCATCTACCAGCCGGGTGGTTATTGTGATGTTTTGCGACCAAAGCCGTTCCAGGTGCAAAGGTACGGATTCGCCATGCACACCCACATTGGCAATGTGCCCTCCGGGCGCAATAATGCCCTGGCAAATGTCGAAGGTGCCGGGTACTCCCACGGCTTCGATGGCCACATCCACGCCGCGCCCTGAAGTCATGGCCATGGCTTTCTCAACCGCCTTGCCATCGCTGCTATTGATCAACCGCGTGGCTCCCAGACGTTTTGCCACATCCAGGCGATGATCGTCGAGATCAATCATGATGATGTTGGCGGGCGCATAGAATTGAGCGGTTAGGAGCGCGGCAAGCCCCACGGGCCCTGCGCCAACGATGGCCACTGTGTCGCCAGGTTTGACGCAGCCATTGAGCACTCCGCATTCATAACCGGTGGGCAGGATGTCACTGAGCATGACCATTGCCTCCTCGTCCGCTTCTTCGGGGATGGGATGCAGGCTGGTATCGGCCCAGGGAATGCGCACGAATTCCGCCTGGGTTCCGTCAATTGTGTTGCCCAGAATCCACCCTCCTTTTTCGCAGTGGGAACACATTCCCCGGCGACAGTACTCACACATGCCGCATGCCGTAATGCACGAGATCAGCACTCGGTCGCCTATGTGGAAGCGACTGACTCCTGTGCCAGCCTCTTCAATCACCCCGATGCCTTCATGGCCGAGGATACGCCCCTCGCTAACCGTCCGCACGTCGCCTTTGAGGATGTGCAGGTCGGTGACGCAGAGAGTGGTCTTGGTGATTCTTACAATTGCATCCGTCGCTTCGCGAAGGACGGGCTTGGGCATGTCGTCCAAGGCTTTGGTTTGAGGGCCGTGATAAACGAGGGCTTTCATGTAGATTACTAGGCTGAGACCCAGCTCTTACTATGGGGTGTTCACCCCCTTCTCATTTCACGGATGCGCTCCACGTCTTCAACTCACTCAACCAACCCGAAAACTAAAAGCGGGCTTGCCACTGATTGCCTGTGTCAATGCATTGGATCCCGAACCACTGTGGGCCGGCGTGGGCATCTGATCCGCAGGCACAAGGCTTGCTAATAGAGACGTTTGGTGTTTTCATTTAAATATGGCGGCAAACATCATGCTGGATCCCTGGACGATTATTAGAGGCGAGTATTTTCCTCCGGACAGCAGGGTCGTTTGGACGTCTGATGGCAAGGTCGTGAGGAAAGGCGTGTGGCACTTCGAGCCAGGACAGCCATGGGAAGAAACCACATGGACTGATGAGACCGGTAATCTCATTGTCGTAACACACTGGTGCGGTGTTGATGAAAGTCCTGATGGTCAGCCAGATTTGCCACCTCCCTTGAAACCCATGAAGGAACTGATTGCGGAACTTGTGGCAAATCAGGACCTGGATTACGACAGCGCACGATAAAAACGCCGACATGGTTTTTCACCACGCCACCTGCTCTTCACCATAGATCCGTCATGTGCAACACCCTGCGGTACAAGGACCGGATGGAGGAAGCCTACACGAAGTGGGAGTTCAGCGAGGTGCGCATCACTCCCAAGATCCGATTTCGCGTGCCTCCTTCCGAACCCGCACCGGTGCTCACCGTGCATGAGGGGCAAGCGAGGATTCGAATGATGAACTTCGGCTTCGCCACCCAACGCGGGCGGCAGATGATGGCACGCGGCGAGACCGTGGCAAAGCTGCCGATGTTTCGCGATGGCTTCAAGCACCGGCGCTGCCTGATCCTAGTGCATGGTTTCTATGATTCCGAGGACATGGGCACGCAGGGCCGCCAGCCCTGGCACCTGCACCTGAAGGACGATGGCTTGATGGCCTTTGCAGGCTTGTGGGAAGCGCGCGCGGATGCGGAAAACTTCACCATCGTCAGCGCCCCGGCTAACAGCGTGGTTGCAAGGGTGATTGACCGCATGCCCGTGATCCTGCCTAGCGGACTGTGGCGTCCGTGGCTGGATGCGAGCGCCACCGACCAGGACTTGCAGCCGATGCTGCTGCCTTTCTCGGCCGAGGCGATGGAAGCCTACCCAGTCACGCGCAAGGTGAACCAGAAGGGTTTCGACGGGCCGGAATGCATCGAGCGCATTGTACCGGCACAGGGTGATCTGGGGCTGTTTTGAGCCAACGGACCGCAGCTACGACAGCCCATGCAAATGGCCAAATTCTCGCAGATTTTTCCAGCCTTGAGGCGTCCATTTCTGTTTGTAGTAAATGTTGTCCACGAAGACTTCATAGTCCGGCGTATTAGCCCACATGTGCTCAGACCATTCCTGCCTCAACGCTTGGCCATCGGGCCTGCCGCGCCGGAACTGCTCGTACTTCGACGGCTCAAAGATGAAGCCCTGGACCTTAATGCCCTTGTCTGTAAAGAATTGCGCCATGGCATTGGTCGCGGGATCGCCGAGCTTGATGGGATCACCGCTCAGGATGTAGACCAGCATCGTGACGTCATCGGGCAGGTTGCCGTTGAGGGCTTCGAATGTCGCCTTGGCGACCTTGAGACCGTTCTCCTTGGTGAGGGCTATTCCTTTTTCCATGGGGGACGGCGGTACAACCGCAAATGCTTGACTGCAAATGCTCGTTGGCACTTGAAGCTTGCGCGGCTCAAAGGATGTCCAAATCGAGCGCACGCAGTGCAGTAAGACGGGCGTTGCGATCTTCGAAGTAAAAGTGCGCGTCAATCGGGAGCAGCACACCGGTTTCACTGCCAACAACGACGTTGTTTTCGTGCAGGTCGATTACAGAAACGATTCCCGCAGGGCCGCCGTCCATCGTAAAAGACGGGATCCGTGATCGTGGTGCCTCCTGCTTCATCCCCTGGTTCTCCAGCCCCGACCTGAGCACCTCCCAATCTGGGTGAACGCCATCCACGAAGGGCTGCGAGGTGAGGACGTGCAGGCGGTCTTCGTGCAGATAAAATCCCTCCAGTTTTATTTCGTCCCCCAGGAGGCGGTTGGCCAGCAGGATGTCTGTGAGATAGTCGAATAAAGACTCGGTCGCCGGCGCGTGGGCGTCCAGATCCTTGAGCACGCGGTTGTCGTGGCCGGGCAAGGCCACGTTGTGTTCGGCTCCGCCACGAAGTGCTGTCGTCGCCATGAGCTGGCGCACGTCCGCAGCGTCCATCATGAGCCCCGCATCCAAAGCAAAGCGCGTTAGCGCAGCGGTTTCATGGTGGCCTGAAGCGCACGCGCCTTCTTTAATGTCGCCAGACCCTGCTTCTTCAGCTGCTGCCGCCGCCCTTCGAAGAAGACCTTCTGGGCCTCCGAAACGGGCTTCGGCTCTTTCAAGGGATCTGGCGCCTGAGGCATACAATGGAAGCAATGGGTACAAGGTGGAACGAACCCCCGAAAATATCATGGTCCTGCCCCGGCCGCAACCGCTGCGACCAGCCACCGCAGCAGGCTTCGAAGGTCCGGAATGCATCGAGCGCATCGTACCGGAGCAGGGCGATTTAGGGCTGTTTTGTGGACCGCTCGCTAACCGCTCTAGAGAGATGCAGTCACAAGGTGCGGGTTTGACCTCCCTTTTGCGGAGTCAAAAAGAGCGATACGCTTGAACCACTCATAAAGGGTGCGAGTTCCTCGTCTCAAGAAGGGGGCCGGTGTTTTAAGGAACGGATGGAGGAAGCCATGCCGCGTGGCAGTTCAGCGAGGTGCGCATCTCGCCTGACGGGGAAGATTTGCGGCTTCAAAGCCAAGACCAGCGAATTAATTCCGCGGTGCCCGTTCCTCGCAGGGGTTCTGATTTTGGAGATGCTGCCGGTTTTGGAGAACTTTCTCGATCGCGGCCATCACCATTTCAATGCGGACGGGCTTTACTAGATGGTCAGCAAATCCCGATGCCCTGCTTTGTTGGAGATCCGCGTCCGTGCCATATCCACTCATCGCTATGCCCGGCATCCCATATTGGCGGGCCTCTGTCATGAGTTCGTGGCCAGTGCCGTCGGGCAGGCCCAGGTCGCTGAGAATAAGGTCAAAGGACTGTTTTTTAAGTTCTTCCAGAGCACACGCAATGCTCCCGCACGCTGTTACCTGATGGCCAGATCGAATCATCAGCCGACGGAGGGCCCTTGCTGTATCCTCATTATCCTCAACTAGCAAAATGTGCGCGCTCAGCCGTTCAGCTCCTACCACTTGCCGCTCCTGATGCGGGGGCTGGACCGTCGAGCCAGTGCCTACTGGGAACTTTACGGTGAAACGAGCTCCTTTTTCCAGCCCAGCGCTATACGCTGATATGGAGCCACCATGCATGTCCACAATGGCCTTCGAGATCGCGAGACCCAGGCCCAGGCCTCCAGCTTCCAGCAGCGATTCCGAATAAATTTGCTCAAAAGCTCCAAAGATCCGGTCCAGTTTCTGGGGATCAATGCCGATCCCGCTATCAGTCACCACTGCGCTAACACCACCGTCTAAGGTGCTCTCCGTGGCCACCGATACAGTGCCTCCCTGGGGCGTAAATTTCACTGCGTTCCGCAGAAGATTCCACAGAACTTGCTGTATCCGGGTCGAGTCACCGAAAATGTGCGGCAGATTGTCGCAGATACGCTTTTGAAGTACGATGCCGCCGCCTTCAATCATCGGCTGGCAGTTCTCTATGGCATTGCGTACCGCACGATTGAAATCTACTGGCTCCGTCCGCATTTGCATTTTGCCGGTGACGATCCTGCTAACGTCTAGCAGATCATCAATAAGACGGACCTCCAGTTCTACGTTCCTGCGGATAGTCCCTACATCGGATCGAATGACTGGCGCAACATCAGGATCGCTCTCGATGGCTGCGGCCAGAAGTAGAACGGGTGTCAGAGGCGTCCTCAGTTCATGACTCAATGTAGCTAGGAACTGGTCTTTAGCCTTGCTGGCTGATTGCGCGTCGGCCAGAGCTTTCCGAAGCGCTTGCCGGGCCTTCTCCAGGGAGGAAGTGAGAATTTTTGACTGTTGTGCGTTCTGCTCCGCCAGCGCAGCAGACCCTTCGGCAAGCACCGCCACGCGCTCCCGGTCAAACGCGGCGGTCAAAAGGGGCAGCAATGGGATCAGAGCTTCAACCATATCAACTTTAGGGACACCCCCCAGCAGCACCAGAACGCTTTTGCAGGGCCCCTGGAACCCGACCGCCGACACTTCCTTGTTGTGCCACGGCAGTATGCAATTGTTTCCTTCAGGTTTGCAAGACCCCACGAAATCACGCCATCGCGAGCCACCTGCAAGTGTCTGCGGAAAGCCTGGGGCGGGCAATGCCGAGAACACACTTTCATCCCAGATATACATCATCATGTCCACAGCGCCTAGCCCTGTGGCCAAGGCGCGTGCCGCCGCCTGCCTGCCTTCGCGCTTGGAGAGGCCGGAGACCAGGGCAAGCAACTGCTTAATCCCCACATCCATAGGTCATTCGGGGAAAACGCAGACGACCGCCGTACAGTTGTGGAATCCGCTGAACTGGCCATCAACGCGGGCAATCTGTCCGTAGGTATTGCATCCGGCAAAAGGGACGCTCCCAAGGGTCTGGCGAAGGCCATCAAGCTCTATTCCGAAATTCTTGCCCAATCTGAGCCGGGTGGCAACGCAATCAAAGAAAAGGGCGACCTTTGGTTTGTGACCCTGAAGCTGCTCGAGTGCATCCCTGGTTGCATGGACAGCGGCTTCTTGCGCTGATTCAGCGTCAGTCGCCATGATGCAGACAATGGAGCCGACAGGCACCTCCGCAGCACAGCCTACCGTCCCATCAGAGCCAACGGCCAGGGGAACCCGCAGCTTGTATCCCCCGGAGGTTTGTATGCCAAGGATGTTATGGAGGAAGAAGGGCAGCGGGTCCTTTTCGTCGAATTTCTGCGAGGTTCTTGCCGCATGTTCCCTGAAAACCTCTACAGCCGGAATGCCATTAAGGCTGGCGAGGAGGGGGCCCGCGGACTCGGTCACTCGCATGAGATCACTCGCCCGGGTCCAGCCGTGGCGTACGCCAATCCCAATGGGCTTCGAAGACAATATCTCCAGAACCACCACCGCATCCGAGGAAACTTCGGTCCCACAAATGACCTGTGTGCTTTTGAAGTTGGCGTCATCACCTGCCCCGCCACCGAAGAACTGGTAATTCCCACCTGTACGAAGGGTTAGCGCCTCAATAAGCTCATCAGCATGGCCTGCCAGCGCATCCGTGAGAACCAGTGCCGAGCTGTAGGCGCTTGGCACCAGCTGCCGTGCAGTCACTGATTTGAGGACTTCGTCTGCGGCCCGTTCACGGTCCTCGCTCAGGCGATGTCCGATACCCGCAGTGAAACTCATTTCATTTGAGCAGATAGCGATGGCGCATGCGTAACCCTGGTTCTGGATCTCGTGTGTGAATTCTCCGGCGGAGGAGCAACCCACCAAGGCCTCAGGCGTGCACCTTTCCGTGAGGGCTGCGGCCAAGGCCTTCACATCGTAGCGAGGTGACACAAAGAGGATGACCGCTTGCGGAGCCCGCCCTCCAAAAGCCTTCAATATGTCATCCCCGAGGGTTCGGCCTGTTTCAATGCTGTCCGGGAGATTGCAATGAACGACGGTGGTAAGGGTCGATGGGGAAGTCATTTGATGGCCGGTTGGGATCAGAGGGAGTGGAGCCCTCAGGATTGAAGCGTAAGGATTTAAGAATGAGGAATGGTCAAACGTCGCTTTCGTCCCTGTTGATACGGTCCTTGGTCTGCGCCTGCGCCTATTCGGGGACCCCAAACTGGCCATACGTCGCGACTGCGCGGGAGAAAAAATACCGTCCGCGACCAGGTTCGAGGAAGGCTGCTCGATAACCACAAAACACGTACGATGTTGGAGCTTGAGAAAAAAGCGGGAGCCTGGTCAACGGTGGTCTTAGCTGTACTCACTCTTTAGCGCCGCCGACGTGGCAAAACGTCATTTCTATGGCTGCCCTGGGACGTCAGACAAGGCTTCCATGTCGCCCTCATCCATATTGCCCATGCTGATGCCGCCCTCCGAACATGGCCAGCTCGCCACGTAGCGAATAACGTCGTCATCCCCACCGGGGCCTCGATAAGCCCCGCGAGGAACATGCCTCTGAATCGTAAACACCGTGCCGGAACCGCCCTTGCTGATGACCTGCTGACCGATACGAAAAAGTGGTTCGCTCATAATGACCCCCCGCTACACACATTCCATTGGCAATCAGAGTTTTAAAGCCGTGAAGCCGTTCTAGGGACAAGGCGCGTTGACGTCAACTCAAAAGGCCGGTTGAAGCGAACTGTGTCACTTCGCAAGCAGAGGCAACGGAGTAAGCCAGCTTTCGGGATATATGACTTCGCGGCGAAACCGTTGAAGCAAATAGAGAACCTCACCCCGGTACGTCTCACTGATTGGATGGTCTTCACTCAGGAAAGCCTTGGCCATGACAATATAACTGCCGAGCGAACCAACGCCGCTTTTTACCATTACCACTTGCCCTGGCTGAAACGTCTGCTCCTGCTTCATATTTCGGTTTCCAGCGCTTACGCGGGGCGGTCACCGTTCGCGTGCGTATTTGCCTATAGACAGTTTAAAAAGTGGCAGCCCAGGACAGTGCGCGAAGCTCCAGCCTGCGGTTGCTATTGGCGTGGGTGGGCGTGTCTAGTTGGACGCGCCTGGAGAGCGATGCATACACGCGCTGCCAGACGGCCCATCGAATAGCAGGTATGAGTGATGATGACGCCACAAAACGCTTGGCCCAAGACAGCAGCAAAATCCGCTCGAGCGAGGACGATGAGCTTCCGACCTACACCGAGAAATTCGGCGTCACCGAAGATGAAATCAAAAAGGCGTCAGAGGCGGTAGTCAACGGAGGCAAGAATGTTGAGGAACATCTGGCGAACAAGAAGTAGTGATCACTCATGTGCGGCCTTTATTCCTCCACCAAACGGGAGATCAGAGCTCTTGAACGCGAGTTCGAACTCAATGACGTTCATATTATTCCCCGGTTCAACATCGCTCCAACGCAGACAGCCCCGGTAATCATCCAGGAAGAGAGCGGTCGCCACGCTCTCCGCGACTACCGGTGGGGTCTGCTTCCATTCTGGGCCAAGAATATTAGTGAGGGGGCCCGCATGATTAACGCCCGGTCAGAAACGCTGGCCACGATGAACGCCTACCGTTCCGCCTTCAAGTCACGGCGTTGCCTGGTAGTAGCCGATGGATTTTACGAGTGGATCCAGACGACCAAACCAAAGCAGCCAGTGCGCTTCATCCTCAAGGATCATGAGACCCCGATGTTGATGGCTGGCCTGTGGGAGACGTGGAAAGATCCCAACGCTGAAGAGCCGCTTCACACCTTCACGATTTGCACGACGACGGCAAACGAGCTGGTGACACCCGTGCATGATCGAATGCCTGTCATTCTGCCGCCAATGCACTGGCACCAGTGGCTTGATCCGAACGCCTCCAGCGAGAATCTTCAGGCTTTGCTCACTCCACTCCAGGCCGATCTGATGGACTGTTACCAAGTAACGCCCAGGATGAACAATGCGAAGTTCGAGGACCCTGCGGCGTCAATGAAGTACGAGGCCGAGTTGCCCGAGGCTGAGCTGCCTTTGAATTCACAGTAAGGGCTTCATAGACCCCAAAGATGACCGCTCAGGGCGTGGGTAAGAAGGACAGCGTCTTCGCGCGTCGATGAAGAGCCGGGCCAGTCATGACAGAATTCCTGATGAAGGTAGGTTTCAAGAGCTTCGATCAGCTTGAGCGCAAAAGCATCGGCTTCAACGCATTCACAGAGCTCAATCACAGTGAAAGCAAGGGCCTCAACTTCAAGTATCGTAAGCCTGCGCCTTGAGCTTTCGGCTAACAGGAAACGAATGCAGCTCAGGTTGTTGAGCGCTTGTTCTTTGGATTCTGTCATGAATGCAGTGTTGGTGGGAGGATTTCAACCTTTCGCACCCCGCCTATTTCATGGTCCTATAGGCTGGCCCTTTTCATGACCTGCTCCTCAGTGCCACGTCTACGCCGCATTCGCCAAGGCCTGAAGGCATACCTCAGCACGCAGATAGCTAAGCGTTTGCTGGGCGGTCAAGCTCCGAAGCTTCGACTCGATTTTCACCCAATCCAGCATTGACCAGAGCTGGAGCAGTGGCATGCCGTCTGAACTCAGCGCGAGTGTGCTGCCACAGGGACAGTTTGCGAACATCAACGTTCCTAGAGGCTTGAGTGGATGCCAATCGCCGCACTCCACATCGAAACACACGGCTGGCCCAAGGTGTTGAACCGTTTGCAGGTATCCGTGAAGCGAACCGTACTGATGACCACAGCACCCGCAGGTTTTCGGGAAAAGTCCTTCCAACTGTTCTCGCAGGGCATGAAACGCGGTGGATTCCGTCATATTCAGAATATGCGTGTGCGACAGCATCGATGGCCATGCATGTGGAAGACCACCCGATGGATTATGCCGACTTCGAGGGCACCATACCAAAAGGGAATTATGGCGCTGGCACTGTGATGGTCTGGGACCAGGGCGTGTACGAAGACATCACCGGCAACGCGACCTCAGCCTACTACAAGGGCAAGCTGCATATCGTCATGGAGGGCAAGAAGCTCAAGGGCGAGTGGATATTGGTGAAGGATCGCAGAGACCAGGACGAAGGTAATCGCTGGCTTCTGATCAAGGCAGGCAAACCGTTAAAGCTCTCTGCAAAGGCTGATGATACTTCGGTGATCAGCGGACGCTCCATGGCCAAAATTGCCAAAGACAATGATGCGCAGTGGCACAGCACTACGCCGGAGGAAATCCCCATGAGCGGAATAAGCGATGGACCGCTTCTTTGGCTTCTTCCGTACCACTCGTCCCTCCGGCGTCTTCCCGATCTTTTGAGTGAGCACATTTGAGAAGATGAATGGGAAAAACTGATGCCTTGCCACTGCTTCTGGATCAGTCGCCATCCTCACTGCCGCTTCGCGATTCAGGGGCAAGTCGAAGTGAACGTAGCCTCGGGGTCTGTATTGGAACTCACACATAAAAATGCGCTTAACCGATGGCGGCACGATGGTTTCGCGGCAGTCCTTAGACCGCCACCGGTTGAAGCTGAAAATACCGGACAATGAGTGACCTTCACTCCTTTCCGGGCCGCTAAGAGAATGGCTCCATTTGCAGGAACGGATCCGAAGACACACCCCAGGTCCTTAATACCTGGGCAGGCCATTTTCTGTGAATGAAGGGATGAATACACATCTGGATGATGCGCTCAGTTTCACTCGAAGATGAAGGCCACCACATCAAAGCCCCCATCTGGAATCAAGTCAAAAAAACGCCTTGTATCACAATGTAGTATTCAAGGATGTTTGAGGATGTTTGAGGATGTTTGGAACGCAATTTTCCTTTAAAAATTGCTAATTTCTCCGCGCCTTATCCCCTTCCACACCAACTGCCTCTCGCCGGCGGGATCTAGACCAACGCCTTGAAAATCCACTTCCAATGGACCCAACGCAGGAGATTAAATGGAGGGCAGAAGGTCTATCGCATCCTTCAACTTATCCATCTCCTGATGTGTGTAGATCTGATGTATTTTGGCATCACGATGACCCGTGAGTTTTTGACGCACCTCTGGAGACACCCCAGCGTTTGCGAGAGACGAGGTGAAACTGTGGCGCAGGCTGTGGAAACTGAGGGAATTCCGTGCGCGTCCTTTGTTCCCTTGCGCATCGATCTTTTTACCAACGACTCCAGCTCTGGCCATGATCCGTGCAAACATCATGCTCAAACCACTGCTCCCACTGGTCGCCATGCCAAAGACGGCTGGGAAAATCGGGCTGTTCGTATTCTTGGGTTTTCCCAGTAAACTCAGGTAGCTGACAAGACGGGGATGAGTTGGGATGATCACCTCTTCGCCTGTCTTAGCTGCGTTGAACGTGACCGCAGCATGATTCCTACTCAGGTTGTTCCATTTCAGATTCGTAATGTCCCGCAGGCGCATCCCGGTGAAGAAGCCAAACAAGATGAGGCCTTTCCAATCGGATTCGGCTTCACTCACAAGCTTCGCAACCTGTTCGGGAGAGAACACACCTTTGGTGAACTTCTCTCCCTTCGGCACTCTGTCGAACCCTTTGGCCGGATTCAGTTTGAGGTGACCAAGCTCGGTTGCCCGCTTAAACGCCATCGAAAGTGTCTTGACGGCGAGGTTAACTGTCGCCGATGCCTTGCCATCGCAGCTGCTTGCCCTTTGGAAGGGAACGATGTCATCCATGCCTATTGTCCCAAGGGCGGCAGACCTTCTCGTCTCAGGCAGAGAATTCAGAAAGTCATCGATCACCCCCTTGTAACGAGCGAGGGTGCCGTTACTCCGCTTCGCGCTGGCCTTCGAGTCCAGCCAGAACCAAAGCCAACTTTCGATGGTGTAGCTGTTCAGCGGCTTCCCTGTCGCCGCCTCTGTGAGGCGCTGGAGGTGATCCGTCGCCGTTCGGATGTTCAGCAATCCACCTGCAGCGTCTTCAACCGCCTCCCGCAGGATCTGCACGTACTTACGTCCCTTCTCGTCAGTCGTCCCCTGCTCCTCAAGGGCGAGTATCTCGAACTTCTTCGCTTCCACCATAGCGTCGTCACGCTTCTCCTTTTTGGTGCTGCGCTTGACGAGCTTCCATCTGATCCGGCCATCTTCGGTCCTCTCTTGCGGAATGCGGTAAAAAGCGAAATAATAGGGCGATCCCGGTTGACGATGAACTGATGCCATACATCACTGGTAACACCAGTGGTAACATTTGTCAATATTTCGTCATGTTCACGGAAGGCTGGATCCCTTGATTCTACAACAAACAGCACGAAAATTCAGATTTTGGATGGATACGTGAGTTCGATTCTCATCACCCGCTCCATTCTTTATAAATCAAGGCTTCTAGCGGCACCGTCTGGAAAGTCACCACAGGCCCTAACAAGGTCAGTGTAGTAGGCGTGGTGGAGACAAGGCAGAAAGCTGACAGGGGGTGGCATGTCCCCATCGCTTGGCTCTTTTTAGCACGCTCATTCTTCACCCCTTTGCGCCGAGAACGTTCCTTCCCTGGCAGTCTGCCGCGTGCGAGAGAGTTGGGAAGGAAACTGCGGAATGCCATCATCCTCGAGCTCCTGTGAGTGACCAGCACGGGAAGCCCGAAGGGTGTTGGGGTGGTCCGCTGCTTGGCAGGCATAAGGGGTAAAGGAGCGAAAGCTTGGATGGCGATCTATGCTTTCCTCTATTGCAATAATTTTGCCATAATGAGCACACTCCTTTCATCTTCTTCAAACTGCCGACATGAACTGCCCAATGATAGTTCTCAGCGTACACCCGTTAGGGTTCGCTCTGTTGACGGTACTGCGATACCCCGAATTTTCCTTCCAAGAGTACGTCACTCTACTAGCATCCGCCGTCCTCTTACCCCCTCAGGCATCCTGTAGACGACCGCAACTTTCTCTCCGTTCTTCCCAAAATGCAATTCCCTCGCCCGGCCCTGCGCGCCTGCTTGTTCGCTTTTTTCAGCTTCCTGGCTATGGGCATCGCAGCTCATGCTGGATTGGGGGACAACTGGTTCGCCCACCGTTTCACCAACCGCCAGGGTGTCGCATATGGCTCGGGCCTTTTCGTCGCTGTTTCCGCAGATAACGGCGGTGATGCGCAGTACTCCACCGATGGCACGGCATGGACCACGGTGAACACCGGTACCTTTTCCAGGCTGGCAGGTATCTCCCGCATCGGTGCGAAGTTTTATGCCGTGGCCAGCAGCGAGCTGGCCGCCTCGGCTGATGGCGTCACTTGGGCGGCCTCCACCCCCTTCAGCATTAAGGACGATATCCGTTCCATCACCGGCTCTGGCGATACCCTGGTGGCCGTTCGCAATATGGGTAGTAGTGCCGGGTACATTGGTATCATCTACCTTTCTACTAATGCGGGCGGTTCGTCGCCGCTGGCTGCCAGGACCACAGCGATGATCCCGGCATCATTATCGGCAGCATCATCCTCACCTCCCCGATGGCATCACAAGGACGCAGCAGCGCACCGTGAGCGATGAGCCCCTGCAAAGCATCACCTGGAATGGCACCACTTTCGTTGCCGTAGGCCGCCTCTCCCCCGCCAATGGCATCTACGCCCCAGTGATCCTCACCACCAATGACGCCACTCAGTGGACTAGCAGGGATGCCGCCAGCTTCGTCCAGGAGCAACCCCTCGTCAGCGTCCTCTGGGATGGCGGCCGGTTCCTCGCCTTTGGCCGTGATCGCACCATCCAGCACTCCCTGGATGGTATTGTCTGGCAGTCCTCTGATACCCCCTGCCGGGAAATTACGCCATCACCGCCGCCTGCTGGACCGGGCTCGAATTCATCGTCACCTCCGGTGATGGAGGCACCTTCGTTTCCTCGGATGGGGTCAACTGGACCATAGCCTGCAACGGACCGGTCGCTGTCGCCGTGGGCGAGCATGCCACCATCCAGAGCAGTGGTACTGGTATCCCCATCACTCCCGTCGTGAATTTTGCCGCTCTGCGCTCCACCGTGCCGGAATCCGTCGCCACCGCCCGCATCCTCATCACTATCGATCCGGCCCCTGCCATAAAGATTACCATCTCCCTACATGCCGCTGGCGCTCCCAGCGGCACCGCCAGCCCTCTACTACTCACCGGCAAGGAGGCTGATGTCACCCTGCCCTCGCCCCTGAACATCGTCTTCAATCCGGGCGAGACTCGCAAGTTCCTTACCATCAAGGTCACCAATGAGCTGCGCGACGAGGTCAATGAGACGCTCCAACATAGCAGGCCAAAAATGTTTTGCTTGCAAACATTTAACCGTTTGGTTAAATGTTTACACGAGCCCGATAAAGCCGTTCAGCATGAGCCAGCGTACCACAGCCAAAAATCCGATCCCGCTAGACCTTGTGTTCGCGGCCCTCGCGGATGCAACGCGGCGGGCGATTCTAGATCAACTGAGCAACGGCGAGTCCTCAGTGAGCGAGCTGGCCGCCCCGCACGACATGTCGTTGCCTGCGGTATCGAAGCATTTGCGAGTACTGGAGGACGCAGGGTTGCTGGCTCGGCGGGTGGATGGCCGCACGCACTTTCTCTCGGTGAACGCAAAACCGCTCGATGCCGCCGTCAGCTGGATGGAACGCCATCGGCAGTTCTGGGGAGGCGGTTTTGACCGGCTTGCCGCGCTCGTGGAAAAGCCAGAGTCCGACACTAGCACCGCTATTTCTTTGTCACCGAAACCCAAACGCTAACAGCACCATGACCGCCGCCCCCACCGCTACCGACGCCTCCGACACCCTGAGTATCATCCGCCAGTTCAAAGCAAAGCGCGACCGCGTCTTCGCTGCCTTTACTACCTTTGAAACGATGGCCGAATGGTTTGGCCCGCCCGGCTGCAACGTCAAAGGCGGCAGCGTGGATTTCCGCATAGGTGGCGCTTATCAGATGCGCATTACCATGCCCGATGGCGAAGCTGTTGTTGGCGGCCAATACCGTGAGATCGCACCACCAGACAGGCTCGTTTTCACCTGGAAATGGGAGGACGACGAGGACTGGACAAACTTGGAATCGGTCGTGACGCTGGAGTTCCTCGCCAAGGGCGATGAAACAGAGCTGCGGCTGACCCAGACGGGCTTCCCCAGCTCAGAAAGCTGCGGCCGCCACCAGTTCGGCTGGTCCGGTTGCTTCGACAAATTGGAAGTCCTTTTTGCCGCCTAATACATCCTAATCTGTACTACACCTCCCATCTCCATGAATACCAAAAGCCTGCTCATCACCACCGTCGTCGCTTTCATCCTCGTCTTCTTCACTGACTTCCTCATCCACGGCGTGTGGCTGGCACCGGTATATGCCGCCACCCATCAGCTATGGCGGCCTGAATCGGAAATGAAGGGTTTTATGCCCTGGCTTGCTGCCGGACAGTTCCTGAGCGCGGCCACCTTCGCAGTATTATGGGCGGTAGGTTTTGCCCAGAAGGCGAAGCTGTCCTGCTCGCTGAAGTACGGTGTGACGATGGGACTGTTTTTTCAATCGAGCACCCTGATTAACTACGCGGTCTCCCCGCTGACGCCGGAGATCGCGGCCAAGTGGTTCATCTCAGGCGTGCTGCAATGTGCCTTGCTTGGCGTGGTGGTGTTCTTCGTTTACAAGCCAAAGGCGGAGTAGCGAGCCAGCGTACATGTTTTGGATAAACCGCACCCCGAAGAGACCTCGATCCAGCCGGAGCGAGGTCTCTTTTTGTTGGCGTTGCCAGAGGTGCTTTTGGCGGCTATACCCGGCGGTTGTTTTGCGTCTCCCGAATTCCCTGGCAGATGTGAAATTTAAACTTTCCCAAAGCATTCTCACCCCGTAGTTTTGACCGTGATTTCCCAACGCATGTACTTGAGCATCTGGATCGGCATAATGATGGGCGCCAGCCAGAGCGGCTGCTCCGTGGCAAATGCGCCTGCAACCCCGCAGCCACCAGTGGTGCAAACCGTACCCAGCGGGCCACCGATGACCGTGGGCTCCATCACCAACCCGGACTCACCTTTGTCCAAGGTGCCAGCGCCAGGGATGCGTACGCGCTATAACAGCGTGCATACGGATCAAATGGCGCTAGGCATGACCTTTGATGACGGCCCGCATCCGGTGAACACGCCGAAGCTGCTGGACCTGCTGAAGGCCCGTAATATCAAGGCCACCTTCTTCCTCGTCGGCGAGCGTGTAAAGATGCATCCGGAAATCGTGCGCCGCATGCTCGCAGAAGGACATGAAGTGGCAAACCACACCTGGACTCACCCAAGTCTCGTGAGCATTTCCGATGGGAAAATCCGCAGTGAGTTTCAGCGTACCGCCGATGCCATCTGGGATGCGGCACAATACCGCCCCCATCTGATGAGGCCTCCTTTCGGCGCCACTAACAAGCGTATTGAAGAGTGGGTGTACAACGAGTTTGGCTACTCCTCCATCACTTGGTCGGTGGACCCCAACGATTGGCGCAAGCCAGGCGTGCAAGTGGTGGCAAACCGTTTAATTGCCGGCGCGCACAAAGGGGCTATCATGCTGGCGCACGATATCCATGCGCCAACGATTGAAGCAATGCCGCAGGTGTTCGATGCACTGCTGGCCAAGGGCTATAAGTTCCTTACTGTCAGCCAGCTGATCAATCTGGAGCAACAGTCCATGCCCGTGGGAGTGATTGTAAACCCAGAAGCCGAGCACGAGGCCGAACCTTCTGAAGCGAAGTCCGCCAAGCCGAAGCAAAAGGGCAAGGCGCACAAGGCATCATGATGACCGGCCCATGATCGGTGAAGACTACTTCGAACTGCGATCCAAGCTCGGCACGGACCTATACGTCCTTGCCGGATTGGTGCACGATCTTGGCGGCTCGGGTGACGATGTGCACATCCTGGAAAACCTGATCTCCAGCCTAAACGATCCATTTGTATTCGTGGTGGTGGGCGAGGTAAACGTAGGCAAGTCCACTTTCCTCAATGCCTTGTTCGGTGCGGACTTTTCACGCACTGGAGTGATGCCCACGACCGACAAGATTTACTTCTTCAAGTACGGGCCTGAGATACAGACGACGACCATTGCGCCCACCGTAGAGGAGGTACGTGTGCCCTGCGGCTTCCTGAAGGACTTCCACATCGTGGATACGCCCGGCACTAACAGCATCGAGAACGAGCACCAGCAGATCACCGAGCGCTTCGTGCCAATGGCAGATCTGGTAGTGTTTGTGTTCAGCGCGATGAACCCCTGGGGGGCCTCCGCATGGCAGTTCCTGGAAAAGGTCCACCGCCACTGGATGCGGAATGTGATCTTCGTCCTCCAGCAGTGCGATCTGCGCACGCCTGAGGAAATCCAGGTGATAACGGATTACATGGGGCAGTTGTCCCGGCAACGGTTCAATCGCGATTTCCCCCTGTTTGCCGTCTCGGCAAAGAAAGCGTACCTCGCTCGCAGCTCAGGATTAGACCGAGAACAACTCCTCGCGGACAGTGGCTTTCAGTTTCTAGAAGACCACATCAGCCACACCGTCACACAAAGTCCTACACGCCTAGCTAAGCTCGGCTCGGCGCTACGGCTGGCTACACAGGTGCTGAACCAGCTCACCCAGCGCACCACAAGCCGGTTGGCGACAGTACGCGAGCGACGGCAGTTGATTGATGAAATGCAAGCGGAGCGCGAGGTGCAGGTGCAGCGCACGCAGACCAAATTCAACGCTGCACTGGATGCCACAGACCGTGATTATCGTGAAGCCGCCATGCAGGTGGTGGCGCTTGCACACAGTAATTTTTCCGTGCGCGCCGCCTTCGCCGCCGTGAAGGAAGATAACCGCCTACCGCAAAATCTCGACCTGCGCCTTTTCCAGGACATGCTCGCGCGCTCCGGTGAACGCTGGCAACAGGTGGCGGCGATCCTTGAGGACGATTTCAAGCGCTTCGAGGACTACATCAGCCATCACTGGCGCGGCGAACTGCACCTCTCGGAACTCAAGAACGAAGAGGGCGAGGATGTCAGCGTAGAAACGCGGCGGCGTTTCTTCAGCCGTTTTGAAACCGCACTGCGCCGCTTTGTTCTAGGGCTGAAAATCCAGGAAACCCTTGAGCCAGGTCTCATTCTCTCGCGGGAACGAGCACGCCGGATGCCCTGGTTGGCAGTAATGTTGCCGATCACTGCGGCGGTAGGTGCGCAGTTCGGTTGGATTTATGGCCTTGCCACCCTGGGCTTCGGTTTCTGCCTCCTCCTGGTGTTGCTTTTCACTTTGAAAGCCGGCCTGCGGCACACGCTGGAAGCGCTGGCAGGCCAGTTTGATGAAGCCCGCGAAACCTTACGCAGTATCATGCAAGAGCATGCAAGGGAGGAGACAGAGAACGCTTTCAGCGTATTTTCCCGCATTCTAGAGCCCGCGAGAGATGGCCTGGAGCAGGAGGAAGAGGCGAAACGCTCGATTTCCACTCGGTTGCAGGATGTGCAAATGTCTTTCCAAAAACTCGCGGGACAGTTGCATGGGCATGTTCCCCCGGTGTAAGAGGCTTTATCTGCCCATGGCGACCCCCAGCCCCGTTCCAGTTTCAACGCCGCCCTCCAAGCGGCGCATCTTCATCACCCGCCTCGCCAGCTCGCTGGTGCTATGGGCTGTGATGCTGCTGGCCATCATTTGGAAAAGTCAGCCGCTGTTTGTCGCCATCGCTTGCTTCTTCGGCGTAGCAGGCGCTGCGGAATATTTCCGGCTGCTGGCAAGAGATCTGGGCTCAAAGTCATTCCCGGCGCTGGGCATGGTAATCTGCCTGTGTCACTGGGCCGCCGTCTTGCACCATGTGCTCAGCTATCATACGGAGCCGCCATGGGGCATTGATCTCGCGGCGCTCGTGGTCGCCGTACAAGGCTGCTTCCTGCTCTGCTATCGCCGTAACCTCGAGGGCGAGATGACGCTGAAGCGTATCTTCGCCACGGTCTTCGGCGTAGTTTACACCGTCATCTTCTTCGGTTTCATCGTGCGCCTGATGTACTTCCAGAGCGATGGCTCGGGCCTCAACGGAGCCTACCTCATGCTCTTTGTCATCATGGTCACCAAGTTTACCGACATGGGTGCCTATCTCCTCGGCTCCGCGATTGGCAAGCACAAGATGATCCCGCACATCAGCCCGGCCAAGACTTGGGAAGGCCTCGCGGGCGCCATGATAGCGGGCTTCGCTGCTGCCATCATCATGTTAGTCTGGGCACCCGTTGAACTGCGGCCGCTGAACTGGTTCCATGCCCTCGCCCTGGTCCCCATTCTTTGCTTTTGCGGTGTCACCGGGGACCTCGCGGAATCCATTCTCAAGCGCTGCCTCGCCATCAAGGACTCCGGCCACAAACTCCCTGGTATCGGCGGCATTCTGGACCTCACGGACAGCCTGCTCTTCACCGCGCCGGTGTTTTACTTCTATCTGCGAGCGATCCAGTAGGAAGAAAACTGCTATGAAAGACGATGAGTCAGCTTCTCCAAGTCCGTCACCGCAGCAATGCATTGTCGAGCTAGCTTCCGCCATTCTAAACGGCGGGCTTGGGATCATCGAAGGTTCGCGCCGCATTTGTAACCTTCAGCGGGATGTTTCATCTCTCGACCATGATCCGGATTTTCTGCCATTCGTTGTAATTGATAGTGAGACGGATCACTTTCCAATCGGTGAAACCCGACAGCACTGGGCACCCGAATCGCTCGTACTGAAAGACAGGGAAATAGTAAACGCAGAATCGTTTTACCAGGAACTTGCTTTCGCTGGCTGTAGACGACTGCTCGAACGATTTGAGATCAAACCAACCAGTCCCACACACAACGTCTGAACCGTTGGCTTCTACATTTGATTCATTCCATGCCCCGCAAAGTCCTCATCCTCGGCAGCACCGGCTCCATCGGCACCAGCGCCCTGAAAGTCGCGCGCGATATTCCTGATCGCATGGAAGTAGTGGGCCTCGCCGCCTGCCGTAGTGTCGATACCTTGGTGGCGCAGGTGGCGGAAACGGGCGTCAAAATGGTGGCGGTCACTGATGCTGATGCTGCGCGCCAGGCCCGTTTATTGCTGCCTGCGGATGTCACCGTCTTCGATGGATCCCAGGGCCTCGTCGATCTTGTGCAGGCCAGCGATGCAGACATGGTGATTGTCGCCATCATCGGCGTCGCAGGGCTCGCCCCTACGCTCGCTGCGATTGAAAAGAAGATGCATCTCGCTATCGCCAGCAAGGAGATCTTGGTGATGGCCGGTGAATCCGTGATGACCGCTGCCAAACGCCAAGGGGTCAACGTCCTGCCGGTGGACAGTGAGCACAACGCTATATTCCAATGCCTGGAAGGTGCCAACGGCAATGCCGTACGCCGTCTTCTCGTCACCGCTTCGGGTGGTCCGTTCCGCAAACTCCCCGCCGACCAATTGCCAAGCGTCACGGTTGCCCAGGCTTTGAAACACCCCACCTGGACCATGGGCCGCAAGATCACCATCGACAGCGCCACTCTTTTCAACAAGGGCCTGGAAATGATCGAGGCGCGCTGGCTTTTCGATGTGCCCATGAGCAAGATCGATGTGGTGGTACATCCGCAGAGCATCGTGCACAGCATGGTCGAGTTTGAAGACAACAGCGTCATCGCTCAGCTCAGTCACAGCGACATGTGCTTCCCCATCCAGTACGCCGTCACCTGGCCGCAACGCGTGACCAACAGCCTGCCGCCGCTGGATTTCGCTAAGCTGGCGGCTTTGCATTTTGAGGCACCGCGCACCGATGATTTCCCCGCCCTGAATCTCGCACGCCACGCCGGTACTGTCGGCGGCAGCATGCCTGCCGTGCTCAACGCCGCCAACGAAGTCGCTGTCGAGGCCTTCCTCAACGGCCGCACCAACTTTCCTGCCATCTGGATCACGGTGGAGCGTGTCATGTCTGCGCACACTTTGGTTGAGCATCCTACACTGTCGGAACTTATCGAAGCCGATGCGTGGGCGAGAGCGGAAGCGGGCAGGTAACGGATTTTCTCTTTTCTATTCTTCATGCAATTCACCGCCAAAAAAAGCCTCGGTCAGAACTTCCTCCAAGACCAGGAGGTGGCGCGCTGGATTGGCGATCAGGTACAGCCTGATGATGCACCGCTCGTGGTCGAAATTGGCCCCGGGCAGGGGGCGCTCACCCACTTCCTTCTGGGACGACCCAAGAAGCTCGTGCTGGTGGAAAAGGACGATGAACTTGCCGACGCGTTGCGCATCCGTTTCAAAGACCGTACAGATGTGGAACTGCGCCGAGAAGACGCCACGCGCCTGGACATGCGGCCCTGGTACAAGCATGGCGGAGTCAAAGTGGTGGGCAACCTCCCCTACTCCGTGGGCAGCGAGATCCTGCGGGTGATGACCACTCCGCCCACGCCGGTCACCTGCGCCGTCTTCATGCTGCAAAAGGAAGTCTGCCAACGCCTTGCCGCCACCATTGATTCCGACAGTTATGGTGCACTAAGCATTCTAGTGCAGGCCGACTGGAACGTGGAGTTTTTGCGCGTGGTCGGACCCGAGGTCTTCATCCCCCGCCCTCGTGTGGACAGCGCCGTCATCCGCATGACCCCGCGCAAGCCGGGCAGCCTGCCGGTGTGTGACCGTGCCATTTTCCATCGTCTCGTTCGCGCCGGATTCAGCCAGCGTCGCAAGCAGTTGAAGAACCTCCTGCCCGAGGTGCCGCATGGCGGATGGGAAGCGCTCGCCTCATCGCTCAAAGCCAGCCTCACCACCCGCGCGGAGGAGCTAACACTCGCTCAATGGGTGGATATGGCCCGCTGGTACGAAGGCCGCCGCGATGCCGACAAAGGTCAGAAGGCCTCGGAGATGTTCGATGTTGTCAATGATGCCAACGAAGTCATCGGCCAGAAGACGCGGGGCGAAGTCCATGCCACTGGCCTGAAGCACCGCGCCGTGCATGTCTTCGTGTTTAACAAGCACGGGGATGTCTATTTGCAGAAGCGCAGCCACCTCAAGGACGTGCATCCCCTGGTGTGGGACAGCAGCGCCGCCGGCCATCTCGATGTGGGTGAAAGCTACGCCGCCTGCGCCTTGCGCGAGGGCAAGGAAGAGCTCGGGATTGATCTCGAAATGACGACCAAGGCCGCCGACATTCCTGCCACCGAACGCACCGGCATGGAGTTCGTGGAACTACATACCGCCCACCACAACGGCCCCATGCGCTATGCTCCCGATGAAATCGACTGCGGTGAATGGTTCAAGCCAGCAGTCGTCGGGGAATGGGTCAACACCAGGCCGCAGGACTTTGCCACGGGTTTCATCGAATGCTGGCGAGCTTGGGAAGCCGCCAACCCCTGATTACTTTGTCAGAAAGCGGGTACAAATCCCCTCCCCTGCGATCACCGCAGGGATTTGCTCGGCATGGCGGCCACTGGCGATGATGCATTGCACCCCGCCATTCACCGCGTCCTGCACAGCACGCAGCTTGGAGCCCATGCCGCCGGTGCCGAGCTGACTCTTGTTTTCACTGGCGTGATGAATGACCGCATCCACATCCTCGACCACGGCGATAGGGCCATCCTGCGGACGCGAAGGATCGCGCAGCAGGCCAGGGGCGCTGGTGAGCAGCAACAACACATCGGCCTTCCACAGCAAGGCGACCTGAGAGGATAGCTTATCGTTGTCGCCAAAGCGCAATTCCTCAATCGCCACGCTGTCATTCTCATTGATCACCGGCACCACTTGAGGAAACTCCAACAAACGAAGCAAAGTATTGCGCACGCGCTCGGCGCGATCCGCATTGCCGAGGTCTTCATGAGTGAGCAGCAATTGAGCAACATGCAGACCGTGGTCGCGCAGCAGGCCCTCATAGGCATGCATGAGGTGAGTCTGCCCCACGGCGGCACAGGCCTGTAGCGTGGTCATATCGGAAGGGCGCTCCTTCAGTGCCATGGGACGAAGGCCGGAGGCCACGGCGCCGCTGCTGACGACCACACAGGAGTGCCCCTGTTGTTTCAGGATGGCGATAGCTTCTACGAGCTTGCGCAACTGCACGGGATCGGGCTCCACGCTGTTGAGCCTGGTGAGAATGCCGGAACCAAATTTCAATACGATGCGCTTGCCGCTGGTCATGAGGAGACGCGGAATATGCTGCGGCAATGCGCCGTGGCAAGCCCAGGACATTTACTCGTGCCGCAATGCTTCCACCGGGTTCATCATCGCTGCGCGACGGGCCGGATAGATGCCGAAGGCAATGCCGGTGAACACAGAAATGGAGAAGGCCAGCGTGGGTGCCCACGGCTGGATGACCGTGGTAACGCCCGCAAAGTGACTGATCGCTGTAGGAATGGCTAGACCGAGCAGTACACCCATCACACCACCTGCACCGGACAAAATAATGGTTTCGACAAGAAACTGCACCACGATGTCTGACTGCTTGGCACCAAGTGCGCGCCGGATGCCGATTTCGCGGGTGCGTTCAGTCACGCTGGCGAGCATGATGTTCATGATGCCAATGCCGCCGACCAGCAGTGAAATGGCGGCGATGGAGCCCAGTACGATGCTGAAGATTTCCTTGGTCCGCTCCGCTTGTCGCAATAGCTCGATGGGCACAATGATGCGCCAGTCGTCCTTTTTGTGATTGGTGTTGATCACATGCTTCACCGCATCGGCGCGGCTCATCACCTGGTTCAATTCCTTCACGCGGATCACAGCCTCGTGATACTCGACTTTTTCCGCTTCAAAGCCGCCCGAACGAAAGCGGAAGAAGGTCTCGCCGTACTGGTCCATCAGCGTCGAAAAAGGAATCAGCATCTGCGTGGTGGTGGCATTGCTAGGACCGCTAGAACCTGTTGAATCCGCCGCGCGGCCTTCGTCTTCGATGATGCCTATTACGTGGTAGTAGTTCCCACGCACGCGTACCGCCTTGCCCATGGGCGTATTAAGCGGGAAGAGTTTGGCGGCAAGCGACTCATTGAGGACGCAGACCGGAAGGCGCTCGCTTAGCTCCATTTCCGTGAAGAACCGGCCGCCGACCAATCGACGGTGGCGCATCTCGGGATAAATGGGCAGGGCGCCTACAATCTGGGAATCCTCCTTGCGGTCGAAGTTCCACACCATGTCATTGATGAAGCGGCTGGGCACTACGATGGAGATGCCGGGCACAGTCTGCTTGATCTGCATGATGTCGCGTGCAGTGATGCCATAGTCGATCACCATGCTGCGCGTTTCATTCGTGCCGCCAGCGCTGTCCGAAGGCTTCACGCTTTGCAGGATGATGTTCTGGCTGCCCAGCTTACGAATCTGCTCCTGTGCCTCGTGGCTGGCGCCTTCGCCAATTGCCAGCATCGCCACCACGGATGCCACGCCGAACACTACGCCCAGCGCGGTGAGGAAAGAGCGCAGCTTATGCAGCCAAATGCTCTTCGTCCCCATGGACATGGTGCGCAACAAGTGCTGCGGAGACAGCGCAAGGCGGAGCATGGGGCTATTGGCGAGAAACGACATCGGGCTACGCAGTCTGGAGTTCTCTTTCCGCCCGCTCCGTTTTTCTTCGTTCAGCGGCAGCTCCCGGTTCGTCCTTATCAAGGTAACCGTCGCGCAGACGGATCACCCGGGTGCAGCGCTGGACCATGCGTTCATCGTGGGTCACAAACACCAGCGTCTTGCCCTGGCGATTAAGTTCATCGAAAGCCTCAAGGATCTCCTGACCGCTTTTGGAGTCGAGGTTGCCGGTGGCTTCATCTGCCAGAATTACCAGTGGATCATTAGCCAAAGCACGCGCGATAGCGACGCGTTGCTGCTGGCCGCCGGAGAGCTCCGTGGGGCGGTGGTACAACCGATGGGAGAGGCCCACCTGGGTGGCGAGGCGAACCGCGATCACTCGCATGTCGCTGTCCTTCATGCCCCGGTAATACATGGGCACCTCAATGTTTTCCACTACGGAGAGTTGCTGGATCAAATTGTAACTCTGGAAGATAAAGCCCAGCTTCCTGCAGCGCTCGGCGGAAAGCGTATCATCATCCAGGTGTGCCACATTTTGCCCGCCCAGGATGTAATCACCAGTGGTAGGCTGGTCCAGGCAACCCAGAAGGTTCAGTAGGGTAGACTTGCCGCATCCGGAGGGCCCCATGATGCAGACATACTCGCCGGGATAAATATCTAGCGAGAGGCCCTGTAGCACGTGTGAGGTGATGTCGCCCATCTGGTAGCTTTTACGGATGTCCCGCAGGCTGATGATAGGCTCGCCTATCCCGTGGTGCGGGGCTCTGGGTAAACTCATGAGCTTGGCTTGACTCAGTTCTTGGCGACAGCCTTCGAGGGCTTCTTCGCTTTGGGATCACTGTGCCCAGGCTCTGGTGAGGCAGTGGGCTCAGCAGCGTCAAGCGTGGTACGCTTCGGAATCGTCAGTGCTACATTCTCACCCGATTGCAGGCCGTCCTTCACTTCTATGAAATCGTCATTGAAGGAGCCTGTCTTGATTTCGCGGCGCTCCAGTTCAGAGCCGTTGTTCACGTAGCAGAAGTGATGGTCCTGATCGACCTCGATGGACTGCACTGGCACATAGAGAATGTCGTCGAGCTGATTGATGATCACCTCCACCTTGGCGTTCATCCCTGGCTTAAGCCAGTCATGCACGCCATCAATATGTATTGTACATGGATACACTTTCAAATTCGGCGTGTAGCGGGAGCTGGTGGAATCCGGCAGCACGGCGATTTCCGCCACCTTGCCCGCCAGCACCTTGCTCGGCTCGGCATCCACGCGGACGACAGCGCCCTGCTCAATCTTCACCTTTTTCACCTGCGACTCATGGATCGCCACATGCACACCCATGTGGGTCATGTCAGGAATGGTAAGGATGGTCTGGCGCAGGCGCACGGCGGCACCTTCTTCGATCGGCTCGTTGAAGCGAGGGCCATTGTTGATTGGGCCGTAGGCGACAAGGCCCGGCTGCACCGCCTTGATCACGCAGGCATTTAACTGGCGCTCCAGATCTTCCTTCTTCGCCAGCTCCATGTCGTAGCGGCGCTTTGCCGTCTGGAACTTGGACTCCGCCTGGGCAAGACGGGAACGATTGGTGCGAATCATGCGCTGAAGCTTCTGCAAGGCCTGCTGGTAAGCAGAGAGCAACTGCTCACACTGCTTGGGGAACTCGTACTTGCGGAATAGGTCGAGCGATGTCTCCGCAGTCTTCACCGACAACTCCACTTTCTCAAAGTTCACGCGGTCATTTTCCAACGCCGCCTTGTTGATGAAATCCTTGGCGGCGAGGCGTTCGGAAGCTTCCACCGTTTGCTTGGACACCGCCGTTTCTGACCTGTGCAACAGCAGCTCGTCGTTGAGCTGGCGTAGCGTCTGCTGCGCCTGGCCGTCCGTGCTGGTATTGCCATCCAGCAGCTTGAGGAAATCCATGCGCTGCATTGGGATAGGAGCCGTCTTTGGCTGGGGAAGTTTGACTGCGGCCTTTACTTTGACCACCGTCTCTTTGTCCCCGGGCCTGGCACGCGCTATCGCATTCACACTCGCCTCTAGGCTATCCACGCTTTTTTCAAACGCCTCCACCGTCTCCGGCAGGCCACGAGATTTGAGCAGGGCGCTGGCTGCTGCCTTGCTCAGGTACTTCTCGAAGTCCATCAAGGCGAACAGCGCCGTGTTCTTCGTGTCGACCACGAGGCTCTGGTTCTCGCTTTTTACGATCTCGCGGTTTTCGTCCGCATCGATGTAATTGGACACCGTGGTTTGGAAGTCGATGTCGTGGGTGGTGATCTTGTCCTTGATGTCGGAACCGTCGAGCTCGACGAGCACCTTGCCATCCTTCACGTCTTCTTCAGTGATCTGATAGCCTTCAGGAATCAGGCTCAAAATCTTCGTCGGCGTTTCGATCTCTGATTTGACCTCGTAGTTCTTCAACGCCCGGATTTCACCGCCCTGCAGCACATTGATCTGAAGGGTGCCGCGCTGCACCATGAAGGTGGGCACATCACCAAGCGCCGAGTCTCCATGGCGCGACTTCGCGATGACAATCGCGGCGATCACCGCGCCAGTCACCCCCACGACCCACCAACGCTTATTTCCAAGCTTAATCATGTTTTCCTCGCGGACTCTCCTTTGCCAATACGTCTTCCCAGCGGCCGTCTTTCTTGATGAACAAGATTCCCATGTCCTTCCAGAACTGGATGCGTGCGATGGTGTGATTCACCAGAGCGTCGCCCAGATCATCGTAAGCTGAGATCAGGGCCGCCTGCGCATCAATCAAATCACGCGCCTGATTGCGGCCTTCCGCATCATAGCTCTCTTCACGGGCAAGGCGCACGGTGTTGAGTTTGATGCTCTCCTGGGCCAGCCCATACTGCTGACGCGCGAGCTCCAGATTGCGCCATGAGGTGCGCACATCCTTGCGCACATTTTCCTCTGCCAAGTCCAGGGTACGGCGAGCTTTCTGCTCCGCAATTTGGGCAGCGCGCAGGTCATTGCGCACCGGTGTCTGATCCAGGTGAAGGTCCAAATTCAGGCCGGCCTGGAAATTACGATGGTCATCGCTCAATCTCACGGCATTTGCGCTGCGGTTGCCTGCGGCCGTGTAACCTGCTGTTACGTCCAGAGTGGGTAAAAGCTCCTGCTTGGCCACTTTCACATGACGTTCTGCATCCGCCAGCGAATCGCGCTCATTCCACAGGTCAAGACGGGTGGTGAGCGCCGTCTTCATGGCTTCATCGAGCGTACCGTGAGGATTAATCAGCTCTAATTTTTCGAGCTCCTTCTGTTCCAATAAAATGCGTTGGTTAACCGGCAGGCCCAGGGTAATTTTCAAGTCGTCCAACGCTACCTCGTAGTTGCGCACGGCGTTCAGCCAGTTGCGGTTGTAGGTAAGCTTAGCCTGTTGCAGGAGCCCCAGAGAGGTGAGCGTGCGGCCGGGGCGGTTGGCTGCGGTCAACTCTGCTTGTTCTGGCAGCATCTTCTTAAATGCCTGGAAGGCTAGGAAGGCGTTATGGGCAACGGCACGAGCCTGCAGGGTCTTGTAATATTGGGAAGTGACGGAAATGGCAAAAGTCTTGCGGTACTGGGTAAAATCACGAATCGAATAGATCACATCGCGCTCGGCTTGTGTCAGCGGCTCGGTGACGGTCAGCGATCCAGCACCGCGGAGCAGGGGCTGGGCAATGCTAGCAGCGAAGGTGGACCCGGCCCCGTTGCCACGCCCTCCCACTCCCAGATAACGTAGAACGTCAGAAGTAAAGTTGGTCACCAGCTTGGCACCCGTGCTTTGGAGCGCGGAAAAACCGACGTTACTGTTGGATGAAAAGGTATTCTGGGTAATGAGGCTGTTGATCGCCTGGTCACTGGCATAACCAGCCTCGCCTTTTCCCACCGGCAAAAGCGCATACTGATGGCGCACTCCTGTAAGGTCTAGGGCTGCCAGATAAACCGTCTCCTTCTGGTCCAGATAGGTGCGGTTGCGCTCGACGCCATATTGCAAGGCATCGGCCAGGGTGAGCACCCGTGCATCCTTTTCCAAGTATGCCTTGTCGCCTAGGAAATCAGCGGTGGTAAAGTTCCTTTTCAGCTTTTCCAGTGAAAGGGGTGCTGGTGCATTGATGTCGAACAATTCGTCCCCGGAATTGGGCACCTTGCTGGCCTTGGAACGGAGAATGCCGAACACTTCGCGGTCGGCCCATTTCTTGTGAAAATTGCCCGTGCAACCAGGCACGGCGCAGAGGAGCCCCAGCGCGAGGACGGGCAAAGCGTGACGAAACGAAAAAACAAACATCAGCGGAACAAAGGGGTTGCCCGCGCAGGCGAAAAGCGGGCGCAGAACTACGCCCCAGCTTAGGCGGTTCTATCGGCGACTGGCTTCTTCTTGAACAACTTTTCTCAGCCGTTTGGCCGCATCAACTGTTCGGCGACACGCATGCCATCAACAGCGGCGGAAATGATGCCTCCGGCGTAGCCCGCGCCCTCACCGGCAGGATAGAATCCCCGGATGCCTATGCACTCACTGCTCGCCGGATCGCGGGGGATGCGCACAGGCGAGGAACTGCGCGTTTCCACGCCGATCATCACCGCATCATCCATGGCGAAACCAGGGATCTGCTTGTCGAGGCCCTTGATGGCTTCCTGCAAGGTCGCCACCACATAATCGGGCAGGCAGAGACGCAGATCCGTCCAGGTAACGCCCGGCAAGTAGGAAGGCGTCACAGATCCAGGACCCGTAGAGGGCCTGCCCGCCATGAAATCACCCAGCAACTGCGCGGGAGCCTTGTAATCGCCGCCGCCCACTTCGAACGCCTTGCGTTCCAGATTGCGTTGGAATTCGATGCCGGCTAGCGCCCCGGTACCGCCGAAATCGGCTTCGGTCACCTCCACCATGAAGCCGCTGTTGGCATTGGATTCCTCACGGGCGTAGCTGCTCATGCCATTGGTCACCACCATGCCCGCCTCGGAAGCGGAGCCCACTACGAGCCCCCCCGGGCACATGCAAAAGCTGTAGGCGGAGCGACCGGTGCTGCAATGCACCACAAATCGATAGGCCGCAGCCCCAAGCTTCGAGTGGCCGGAAAAACGACCGTATTGAGACTGGTCGATCACCTTCTGCGGATGCTCAATGCGCACGCCCACGGAAAACGGCTTGGCTTCGAACGGAACGCCATGCCTATGCAGCATCTCAAAGGTATCACGCGAACTGTGACCGATGGCGAAAACAAACTGATTAGACTCGATGACCTCCCCGGAGGCCAGTGTCACCGCTTTCATCACACTATCCTCAATCTTCACATCCGCGACACGCGATTCAAAGCGGACCTCGCCGCCTAGGGCGATGATTTCCTCGCGGATATGACGCACCACCTTGATGAGGCGATCCGTGCCGATATGCGGGCGGTTGTTGACCAAAATATCTTCTGGCGCGCCGGCTTTAACGAGTTCGCGCAGCACCCAGGGAATACGGTGCTCACGATCACGAATCTGTGTGTAGAGCTTGCCATCCGAAAAGGTGCCTGCACCGCCTTCGCCAAACTGCACGTTTGAATCAGGATTAAAGTCCCAGCCGCGACGCCAGAAACCCGTTACATCACGAGCGCGATCACCTGCGGCTTTGCCTCGCTCAAGCAAGATGGGATTCATCCCCTGCCGGGCTAGCAACAGGCCAGCAAAGAGACCGCATGGACCCGTGCCAACCACCACTGGCCGGAAGTTTGCCGGAGGCACCCCAGGCATGCCTTCGAGCTGGGTGTACGACTCCTCTGGTGCCAGAGATACCCGCGAGTTCTTCACCATCCGACGCAGCACGCCTTCTTCTTCAAGGACTGAAACCAAGACCGTGTAGCTGAATTCCACGTTGCCTCGACGGGCATCAATGGCGCGCTGCTTGATTGCCAATGACCGGATGAAATGAAGCGGCACTCGCAGTTCCCGCGCTGCGGCAGCCTTAAGGGCTTCCTCATCGTGGTCCAACACCATGCGTAACTGGCTGATCTGTAACATTATGGAAAAGCTAAAAATGCCCAGAAGCTGGCATTAAGGCAAGCACCAAGACACTCAGGATTCGTCTGAGATTCGTTTATTCATCACCGCACCTTTTTAGGACGAAAGCGTCTTTACACAATCCTGACAAATCTCCACTGCGGCAGAGGGTGACTTGATGCTTAACAACAAAAAAGCCGGCCCCTTTTGGGAACCGGCTTTCATGTGAATGTCGAGTCGATCAAGTATCCGTCGAAGCCGTCTCAATGGTCGGCGCTTGATCAGCAGCCTGAGCAGAGAATTTCAGGCTCTTCTTGTCTTCATCCAGGGTGATGGTGACAAAGTCGCCTTCCTTAATGTCGCCGCGCAACAGGTGCTCTGCGAAGGGGTTTTCGATGTTCTGCTCCACGGCACGGCGCATTGGGCGCGCACCATATTGAGGATCGAAACCTTCCTTCATCAAGAACTCGCGAGCTGCATCATCCAGGCGGATGCTGATCTTCTTGTTCTTGATGCGGGCGGCGACCTTACTGACTTCCAGATCCACGATCCGGTTGAGGTCGGTCTTCTCCAGCATGCGGAACACGACGATTTCATCCAGACGGTTGATGAACTCCGGCTTGAACCACTTCTTGGCGGCGTCCATGACCTTGCCCTTCATGCTGCCATGATCGGCAGAATCCTGGGTCATCGCGACGAAGCCGAGCGAGGTCTGGCGCTTGATGCTTTCAGCCCCCACGTTGGAGGTCATGATGACGATCGTGTTCCGGAAGTCGATCTTGCGGCCGAAGTTGTCGGTCACGGTGCCTTCTTCCAAAATCTGGAGCATCAGATGCATCACATCCGGATGGGCCTTCTCGATTTCATCGAAGAGAACCACGGAGTAGGGACGACGGCGCACGGCTTCGGAGAGCTGACCACCTTCTTCGTAACCGACATATCCGGGAGGCGCCCCAATCAGACGGCTGGCGGTGTGCTTCTCCATATACTCGGACATATCGATCTGGATCAAGGCATCGGCAGTGCCGAACATAAATTCAGCAAGGTTCTTGGCCAGGAAGGTCTTACCCACGCCCGTTGGGCCCAGGAAGATGAACGAGCCAATCGGACGGCGTGGATCCTTGAGATCTGCACGCGAACGACGCAGCGCCCTGCTGATTGCAATGACGGCTTCCTCCTGACCGATGACGCGCTTCTTGAGCTCTTCCTCCATCCTGAGAAGCTTCTCGGTTTCGGCCTGCTCCATGCGCTGGAGAGGCACGCCGGTCCACTTCGAGATGACGGACATCATCTCTTCCTCACCGACTTCGACGATGCGCTCGGAGTTGTTCGCACGCCACGTCTCAAGAGTGTCATCATAACGCTTCTTGGCATTCTTTTCCTTGTCGCGCAGGGCGGCGGCCTTTTCGAAATCCTGCTCCTTGATCGAGGTTTCCTTCTCGATGCGAATAGCATCGATTTCGCCTTCGATTTCCTTGAGCACAGGCGGACGCGTCATGGCACCGATGCGGGCCTTGGAGCCAGCTTCGTCCATGATGTCGATGGCCTTGTCAGGCAGGAAACGCGCGGGCAGGTAGCGCGAACTGAGCTGAACGGCGGACTCGATGGCCTTGTCGGAGTAATGCGCCTTGTGGTGCAGCTCGTACTTGCCCTTCAGTCCCATCAGAATCTTGATTGCATCATCAACGGACGGCTCCTCGACCTTGACGGTCTGGAAGCGGCGCTCGAGGGCGGCATCCTTCTCGATGTACTTGCGGTACTCATTCAGGGTGGTAGCACCGACGCACTGGAGTTCGCCGCGGCTGAGAGCCGGCTTGATGATATTGGAGGCATCCATCGCGCCTTCGGCGGAACCGGCACCCACGATGGTGTGCAGTTCGTCGATGAACAGGATGACGTTCTTGGTGCGACGAATCTCGTCCATCACCGCCTTGATGCGCTCCTCGAACTGACCGCGATACTTGGTGCCGGCGACCATGAGGGCGAGGTCCAGCGTGATCACTTTCTTGTCGCGCAGGATTTCCGGCACATTGCCGTTGGAAATTTCCTGCGCGAGACCCTCCACGATGGCAGTCTTGCCCACACCGGCTTCACCGATGAGCACAGGATTGTTCTTGGTGCGGCGGCAAAGGATCTGAATGACGCGAGCAATTTCTTCCGTACGGCCGATTACCGGATCGAGCTCGTTTTTCTGAGCCAGTTCCGTGAGGTCGCGACCGAAGGCCTTCAACGCCGGAGTCTTGGACTCCTTCTGAGCGCGGCCTGGGCTGACGGGCTGGCCATCCTCTTCTTCCTCTTCCTCGCTTTCGCCGCCTTCGGCCGAACTGAAGTTGGGATCTAGCTCGCGCAGGATTTCGTTGCGAGCCTTGTCGAGATTGATGTCCAGATTGCGCAGGACCTGGGCAGCAACGCCTTCACCTTCGCGAAGCAGGCCCAGCAGAATATGCTCGGTGCCTACATAGCTATGGTTGAGCTGCTTGGCTTCCTTCGAAGCCAGGGCCAGCACCTTTTTCACTCGGGGGGTATAAGGGATGTTGCCGACCATCTTGGTCTCAGGGCCGGAGCCGACCTGCTGCTCCACCTGCATGCGCACGGTGTCGAGGTCGAGACCCAGCTTTTGCAACACATTGACGGCGACGCCCTGCCCCAGCTTGATCAGGCCAAGCAAGATGTGCTCGGTACCGACATAGTTGTGGTTGAAACGGTCTGCCTCCTTCCTGGCAAGGGCCAGGACTTGCTGTGCGCGTGGGGTAAAATTATTCATCATTTTGATCTGGTTTGATGGCGTCCGAATCGGGCGAAGACTGTTCCAATTGAGTAACGGTAGTAGGCCCGTTCACAGAATGCAAACGACGGCGCGTTATTTCCGCCCTCATTTCATCCCGTTCTTCGGGAGAAAGTTCACGCATGGCGCGCAGTTGCAGGTGCGCTGGCTGGATTTCCAGCAGCAGCAGGTCGATCACGCTGCGGTCGCAGTCCGCGATCAGGTCCATGTCCGCCCCCAGGCGCAACATGGAGAGAAGGTTCAGCGCCTCCTTCGAATTAAGAATATGTGCGTGGCGCAGGATGGCATAGGCGCGACCCACCTGATCCTCCAGCATGGTGCGATGATCTTCACGCAGCTTCACCCGCGCGTTCTGTTCGTTGCGCACGACGCTTTCGATCACCCGTTCGATCTGCTGGATGATCTCGCCTTCCTTCTCGCCGAGCGTGTGCTGATTAGAGACCTGGAACAAATTGCCCAGTGCCTCGGTGCCTTCACCGTAGAGACCACGTACGGCGAGACCGATCTTGTTCACCGCCTTCATTACCTGGCTTACCTGATCGGTCAGCACCAGGGCGGGCAGATGCATCATCACGGACGCACGCATGCCAGTTCCCAAATTGGTAGGGCAGGCCGTCAAATAGCCGAGACGGGAATCAAATGCATAAGGAAGCTGGCCTTCCAATTCAGAGTCCACTTTGTCCACTAGATCAAAGGCACCGCGCAGGGCAAGACCAGGTCGGATGCCCTGAATGCGGAAATGATCCTCCTCGTTGATCATGATGGAGAGGTTCTGCTTGCGATCCACCACCAGCGCGCAGCCAGTAGACCGGGCCGCATGTTCGCGGCTGATGATGTGGCGCTCCACCAGCACCTGTTTCTTGATCTTGCTCAGCGTCCCGTAGTCCTCGCTGTAGCCGTCCTTCATTTCAGGCAAAGACTCGACCATGGGCCGGGCCATGCCCAGCATGTCCGTCCGCTGCTTTTCCTGGCTCCAACCGGGAAAAGGATAACCACGCAGGTTGCGGGCGAGGCGCACGCGGCTTGTCATCACGACATCGGAATGCGGTCCGCTGCCGCGCATCCAGTCGGCGGGGTTCTTAATGAGAGTGGCGAAACGCATCATGGGCTTTGAAGTTAATACGGCTGAGAGTTCATTCAGGGAGCAGAGATTGCACCGGAGCGCAAATGATCTCCATGAACAGCTCTATCCCAGCTTATCAACCCCGGCAGCCCAAACGCACCTCGGTCCTCTTAATGCTCGTCGCCCTACCTCGACCAGCTTTCTTTCCGCACCGCGCTTCCCATGTACCTCATAAACCATGCCGCATTGAGCTGAGCCACCTGCTTCAACTTGCCCGCCTCTTTGAAAAGGTGGGAAGCACCGGGGAGTATCCGCAGATCTCTTCTCCAGCGCATGTGCTCATAGGCCTCCTGATTAATATCCACCAGCACATCGTCATTGCCGCCCACAATCAACAGCGTGGGAGCGCGCACCTTGTACAGGGCCTCTCCAGCCAGATCGGGCCGGCCACCACGCGAGACAATGGCGGAAATACGCCCATCCAATTCCACCGCCGCCATGATGGCCGCAGCCGTGCCTGTACCAGAGGCAGCAAAACCTGTTTCAAGGGCGCGGGTATGAGGATGTCTCTCCAGCCAGCGCACCACTCCCGTGAGCCGCTTGGCCAGCAGCTCGATGTCAAAGCGCCGCACGCCAGTGACAGTAGCTCGCTTTTGTTCCTCCGGTGTCAGCAGGTCCACCAGCAAGGTGCCTAGACCAGCCTCGGCGATCTCTTCAGCGATGGCTTGATTTCGTGGGCTATGGCGGCTGCTGTTGGCAAAGACGACGACACCAGCAGCTTCTTCAGGAAGATGAAGTTCACCTTCCAACAGTGCGTTGCCCACCGGGATGTGAGCAAGCTGGTTAAGCGTTTCGAGGGAGTCTTCGGGAAGGAATGTCATGGCGTTTTAAATGATTCGATTTCGCTGCCGCCATGGATGTATGATTTTGTATTTGGGTGTCTCCCACGTTTCGAAATCCATTGTCATTTTCGGAGAAACTGCCCCTCTGGAACCGTTGAACAAGACCCTCATCCATGAAACCTCCATCCCTTCTCGCGCCTGTCTGTTCCCTCTGCCTGATGGCGACATGGCTTCATGCCAAATCTCCAGCGCCAGTGGAGGAACAAAACGGCATGAAGGTCGGTGTGCAGGCGGATGGCAGGATTCTCGTGCCTACCAATCAAATCCTGCATCCCGCCGGAACCCAGATCACCTTTCCCGGCAGGCCGGTGGATCTCGTCTTGTCAGACGACGGTGAAACTCTGATCGTCAAGAATTCCGGCGACCTTGTCTTCATCGATGTTGCGAAGGCAAGGGTCGTTGACGTCCTTACGCTGGTTAAAAAGAAAATCGGCGAGTCCATTGAAATGGGCAAGATATACACCGGCATGAGCGTCACCGGACTCGCTGCCACTAGGGACAGGATCTTTGCCACCAGCTCCAAGGATGCGCTGATGGTGGCAGACAAGCAGGCGGCGGGCGGTTACAAATGGACAAAATCGGTCACCATTCCCAATGCCGAGGTCGGCGGTGCGCCCCATCCCGCAGGCTTGTGCTTGATAGATAATGATACACTGTGGGTGACCGCCACGCGCGGCAACTGCGTCCACCGCCTGGATCTGGGGAAAGGCGTTATCAGCGCCACCGTGCCCACCGGCATTGCGCCCTTCACGGTCTGCGCTCCGCTGCCCGGCAAGCTCTATGTCAGCAACTGGGGCGGTGATGCGCCGAAGCCGACGGACCCACAGGCGGACAGTGCCAAATCCATGGTGCGGATCGATCCGCGCACCTCCGTGGCCAATGACGGCACCGTCTCCGTGCTGGCACTTCAAGACGGGAGCTGGAAGAACGTGAAAAGCATCACCGTGGGCCTGCATCCCAGCGGCATGATCGCCAGCCAGAAGGGCGGGCTTGTATTTGTTGCCAATGCTAGCAGCGACACTGTATCAGTGATCGATACGGTGGCTGATGAGGTGGTGGAAACCATCTCCACCCGGCCTGAAGGACGCCTGCCCTTCGGCAGCGGCACCAATGCGCTCGCTCTGAGCCCGGATGGTGACACTTTGTATGTAGCCAACGGCACCAACAACTGCCTCGCCGTCGTTACCCTGGGCCCCAAGGCGCGCGAGGTCGCGGTCGCCGGCACGCCATCCACCAGCGTGGTACGCGGCCTGATTCCCACCGGCTGGTATCCCGGTGCCATTCGCGTGTCGCCGGACGGCAAACGTCTTTTCGTGGCCAACATCAAAGGCCATGGTGGATTGGCGGCCCTGCGCGAGAAGGAGAAAGGCAGGGCCAGCGGCGACTTCCTGGGTTCGGTTTCGATCATCGAAACACCCAATGAAGCACAGCTTGCCAAATACACGGCTGAAGTGAACTCCAACAACCGGCTGGCCCTAAGTCTGGCGGGCATGGAGCCTGCCCGTGAAAAGGCGGCTCCTGTGCCCGTGCCGGAGCGCCACGGCGAACCTTCTGTGTTCAAGCACGTGCTTTATGTCATCCGCGAAAACAAGACCTATGACCAGGTGTTTGGCGATGTGAAGCAGGGCGATGGGGACGAAAGCCTGTGCATCTTCGGTGAAAAAGTCACGCCCAACGCCCATGCGCTAGCGCGGGAG
The DNA here is from genome assembly GCA_028293175.1 of Verrucomicrobiaceae bacterium. GTDB lineage: Bacteria > Verrucomicrobiota > Verrucomicrobiia > Verrucomicrobiales > Verrucomicrobiaceae > CAINXC01. Next base: position 38,868 of record JAQGPI010000620.1, read on the forward strand.
TTCACTCTCTTCGACAACTTCTATTGCAGCGGAGCCAAGAGTCCCGACGGGCATTCGTGGGTGAACGAGGCGTATGTTACCGATTATCTCGAGCGCTCCTTCGGCGGCTTCACCCGCAGCTATCCTTATGAAGGCAGCGATGCCCTGGCCTTCGCGCCCACCGGCTTCCTGTGGGACAATGCGCTGGCGCACAAGCTGCCGTTTCGCAATTACGGCGAGTTCTGCAAGAGCACCTACACGCCTAAAGGAGTCAAATGGACGGACGTGTACGCGGACTACAAGAACGGCACCCACACCGTTCAAGCGAAGGTCGAGCCCAACATGCAGTCGCTGGTGCCTTACACTCATCCCACCTGGCCCGGCTTCCCTTTGCACACGCCAGACGTGTACCGCGCCATGCTCTTCCGCGAGGAGCTTGCTCGCTATGAAAAGGAAGGCAGCTTCCCCAGCCTCCTCTATGTCTTTCTGCCCCAAGATCATACCTCCGGCACCACGCCCGGATATCCGACGCCGCGCGCGATGGTAGCTGATAATGATCAAGGGCTGGGCGAGATCGTGGAAGCTGTGACCAAAAGCAGATTCTGGCCGGAGACTTGCATCTTCGTGGTGCAGGATGATCCTCAGAGCGGCTACGACCATGTGGACGGTCATCGGACGATCGCCCTTGCCATCAGCCCGTACACCCGGCGGCAGCACGTGGACCATACCACCTACACCCAGACTGGCATGGTGAAAACCATCGAGCTCATCCTGGGCCTGCCGCCGATGAACCAGCTCGACCTCTCCGCCACTGCCATGCGCGAATGTTTTGCGGCAAAAGCCGATCTGACCCCCTACCAGGCCCGCCCTGCCCAGGTCCCGTTGAACGAAATGAACCCGCCGTTAAGCAAGCTCAAGGGCACGGCCTTGAAATGGGCGAAGAAATCCCTCGAACTCGATTTCGACGAGGAAGATGAAGCTGATGACGACACCCTTAACCGCATCATCTGGCATTCCGTGAAGGGCAGCCAGCCTTATCCGGAACGTTGGGTTGTGCGGGATGATGATGATTGATGGTTATAAAAGGCGGACATGGTTCCACCGACGGCATTGCCGTTTTCAGTACGTCCTTCCCGAGAGCGGTGGAGTGACCCTTTCGGCCCAATAATTCAAGTGTGTGTGCGCAACCCCTTCCCGGCAACGCTGCCGCGGAGGGGTTTTTCGCGTTCATAGGACGGCTTTCTTGATCTTGCCGAACTCGCTCCCCAGGAAGCGGTTGGCCAGGGCTTCGAACTGCTCTGAAAAGTCCGTGAGGTGAATCTCCAGCGTCGGCTTGGCCTTGCCCGTGCGCAGTAGATTGGCGGTTTCGAGCGTGCGCTTCACATGCGCGGCACAAGTGGAGGCCGAGTCCACCAGCCGCACCTTGCTGCCTAGCATGCGCTGAAGCACCGGCATCAGCAAAGGGTAGTGCGTACAGCCCAGCACCAGCGTGTCGATGCCCTTGTCGAGCATCGGCTTCAAGTACTCGCGCAGCACCGATTTCAGAGCGGGATGGTCAATCCAGCCTTCCTCGATGAAGGGCACCAGCAGCGGCGTCGCTTTGCCATCCGTGATCACATCGGGCCGTTGCATGGCAATGGCATGCTGATAGACACAACTGCGGATCGTGCCCGCCGTGCCAATGATGCCCACACGCTGCGTGCTGGCATCGGCGAGCGTTGCTTCCACACCTGGCTCCACCACACCGATCACCGGCATGCGAAAGGTGCTCTGCAAATGCGGCAAGGCATGCGCTGTTGCCGTGTTGCAGGCCACCACCACTGCCTTCACCTGCCGGTTCACCAGGAACTGCGTATCCTCCACGGCAAAGCGCCGGATCGTATCCGGCGACTTCGAGCCATAAGGGACCCGCGCCGTATCGCCGAGGTAGATGATCGACT
>JAQGPI010000621.1 GCA_028293175.1 Verrucomicrobiaceae bacterium
TCTTGCACCCGTGGGCAAGGCTGCGCTCAGGGCGTTGAAACGCTACGTTGAAACGGGCCGGCCACACTTGGTGAATGCCAAGACGACAAGCTGGATCTTTCTCTCCAGTCGCGGCGACAAGCTAACAACGGCGCGCATTCAACAGATCGTCAAGGAACGCGCCCTGAAGGCGGGGCTTGATCCCGCGCGCGTACATCCGCATCTCCTGCGCCACAGCTTTGCCACCCATCTGCTCAGCAACGGCGCCGATCTGCGCGTGATCCAGGAGATGCTCGGTCACGCCGATATCTCCACCACGCAGATCTACACGCATGTGGATCAGGCACGGTTGAAGGATGTACACCGGCGGTTTCATCCGCGAGGGTGAGCAACGTTTACAACTTCAAATGCTTGTACGGCAACTGGCTCAAATTGCTGCTGCACGGCCCGGGCGTATCCACCCACAACATGCGCGCGGCGATACCGTCATAAGCACGGCGATGCGCCACGGCTGCCTTCACGCCGATGAATGACAACCTCGTAGGCTCGATGCCTTGGCTGCGCCATTGGCCGAGATCAAAGGGCGGCGTCTTCACCGATGACAACAGGATGGTGACACCTTCATGCCGCACGACGGCGCAATCGCCCATATCAAAAACATCGCCGCACATCGAGGCGAGATGACTATGCTTGTCTTCCAATTCAAAACGGCCGCTTTGTCTGGACACCAGCTCGACTTCCAAGTCCAGCGGACCGGCGTCCAAACGGCTGCCCTTGCCACCGATGCTCAAGGTGGTTCGTTCGCCAAGGTTCAAGCCCTGCAGCTTCGCCACTGCCGCTGGATCATTGATAGCGACGGCAGCATTGGCAAGGCTATGCCGGAGGAACGCCCTCAAGAGACCAGTGCCATCGCCTGGGGCACCGCCGCCGATGTTGTCCGAAGGCTCCACCAGCACGGTCAAACCCTGTGGTGGCGGAGTCAGGGTGGAGAGCACTTCATCCACCGGCGGATCAACGGCATCGCCTAGTTCGCGCATGGAGGTGGCCAGTTCGCAGAGACGGTCCAGGCCTTGCTCCAGCTCCGCATCCGGGCCGGTGCCCGCCAGGACGAAGCTCACGCCCGTGTCCGGTGTATCAGCGAATGAGAAACCCCCCACCACGTTAGCAGCGCAAATTCCGGGCTGTTGTTCAAGAAGGCGGGCCTGGGCTTCCAAAGACTTCATCGGAGCGACCGCCGTGCCCGTGCCAGTGGGCGGCCAGACAATGCCTGCCCAGCGCCACATCATGCGCGGCACCTGCCCGCTGATCAGGCTGAGTTGTAGCAGATGCGCTGCGTACTGCGCCATTTCGCGCCCATCAGTATGGGGATTCTCGCGGTAGGCGACCAAGCAATTCGCCAGCCGCGCCATGCGCAGGGTGAAGTTGGCGTGCAGGTCAAACACACCAAAAAGCGGCAGATCAGCCGCGCCGGGCAGCGCACGTAGGCGCTCCAGGATCTCGCCCTCGACATCGGGAAAGGACTCAGAAACCATAGCTCCATGAAGCACGAGGTAGATGGCAGCAATCCCCCCTGCCAGCGCCGGGCGGGCCTGTTGCTCCAGTTCCGCCCAGAAGCTCTCGATCACCACATCCTCGACCATGGCCGAAGGCTGCGCCCGATAGTCCACGGTTACCACCACCTCCCAATCAAACTCCTGGGCGCATTCCAGCACTCCGCCCAGGGGCGAACTGTCTCCCGCGCAAGCCAGCATCTCCGCTCCTCGCAAGACCTGGAACTCCGACAGAGGAGTAGTGCCGTCGAGAAAGGTGTGGGTTTCGTGAAACAGCCCGGCAATGAGAACGCGTGACATTTCTTCAATAAGCCTGCCAATGGGTGTGAATTACACGTACTCTCGTGTCGTTCACAAAATCTTTTGTGCAGGTCCTGCTGGAGCGGCGTAACTACGCCTCGTGTGGCGGTGTTTGAATAAATAAACCGACCGTTGCGTCTACAAGGACTGCCGCCATCGTTTGTAATGCTGACCTTGACAAAAGAGTAGGGAATGGCATCATTTTGCTCTCAGTTTGTTCGATGCCTAGTTGCCCTTCATTCACCTTATTTCGCCGGTCCGCCTTCGTAACGGCTGCTGTTTGCGTTGTGGCTCTCGTAAAAGCGGAGGACATTCATCCTCCTTTGCTTCAGCAGGCAGATCTCCTGGTGCCTATTTTGGGGATCACTGAACAGGCCGCCCCCAAAAGTGCCTTTGCGACGACGGTAAAGCACAAGGAAACTGTCACCTTGTCGGCCCCAGGTCCGTGGGGCCAGCTTGAATATTTTCCAGTCTTTCTGGAGGCTCCTGCGAGCTTGATCGACCAGTTTCCCATGCCCAATTCCAAGCCTCGCTGGGTGTTTCCTCTGGCAAAGCTGCCCCAGTTGCCCGCCTTGTTCAAGCAGGTAGGACTGGACCAAGCCTTCATCGATGCCTTGATGGCACCGAGCACGATAGTGAAGGACATGGACATGGCCTACCTGTTTCCGCCGCAGGCTTCCTTAGAAGCCATGACGCCGGAGCAGCGGCAGGTGATCTACGCCGAGCTGCGCAGGTTCCCGGTGAACGAGTTCCATGCCGACCCCGTACTGATCCTCAGCGACGACGTGGATGAGTGGTTCCGCACCGCCAAGCTTCGCCCGGAGATCATCGCGAAGTTCAAGCAGATGACTTACAAGCGCGGCGGTGCCACCGCTTTCAGCGACCTGCCA
>JAQGPI010000010.1 GCA_028293175.1 Verrucomicrobiaceae bacterium
CTCTTCTTCGAATCGCACGGACAGCAGGACCACGTTTTTGTGCAGGGCCTTGTTGTGCTTCAGGTGGTGAAGGAGGGACAACGGCAGTCCCTCGGCAGACGCTGACATAAAGACGGCGGTGCCGGGCACGCGGATCACTCGATCCTTTTTGAGTTCCTCGATCAAGTGGGTGACCGGCAGCCGACCTTTCATCATCGCTTCACGGAGGATCTCGCGTCCATCGATCCAGGTCTTCATTACCACCCACACGGCAATGGCCACCACCAGGGTAAACCAAGCACCATCCATGAACTTGGTGAGGCTGCCGAGAACATAGACGATTTCGACGCTAGCAAAGACTAGGCAAGGGATCAGGGCTTTCCACAGAGGCCAGTTCCAGACTTTCCAGGCCACACCAAAGAATAGGATGGTGGTAAACAGCATGCTGAAACACACCGCCAGACCATAGGCGCTGGCGAGATTGCTAGAGCTTTTGAATGAGAGAATCAGGACGATGCAGGCAATTAGCAGGAGAAAGTTCACCTGCGGCATGAAAATTTGGCCGCGCACATCCTTGGAAGTGTGGACGATCTTCAAACGCGGCAGGAAGCCCAGTTGCACGGCCTGCTGAGTGAGGGAAAACACGCCGGTGATCATTGCCTGGGAGGCGATGATGGTAGCCGCGGTGGCCAAAATCAGGCCTGGCACGAGCATGACTTCAGGCACCATGCGGAAGAAAGGGTTCTCGGCGGCCGCAGGATGCGCCAGCACAAGGGCTCCTTGCCCCAGGTAGTTCAGGGTCAACGCAGGGTACACGACCCAGAACCACGAGCGAATCAAGGGGGGGCGGCTGAAGTGACCAATATCGGCGTACAGCGCTTCACAGCCGGTCACAGCTAGCAATACGGTGCCCATGATTACGATGCCGTGAGGACCGTGTAAAAGGAGGTATTCAACTCCGTAGTGGGGCGATAATGCCAGGAACACGCGGGTAGATTCGCCAATGTGAATCAGACCAATGACCGCCAGGAAAACGAACCACAGGATCATGATGGGGCCGAAGGCGACTCCGATCTTGGCCGTGCCGTGACGTTGCACAGCAAATAAAGCGACGATAATGCCAATGGCGATAGGCCCAACGTATTTGGCAAGGTCTGGGTTGAGTTCGGTAAGACCCTCTACAGCGGAGAGCACCGAGATGGCCGGGGTGATCATGGCATCGCCGTAGAGCAGTGAAGAACCAAACAAGGCGATTAGCATCGCGGCCGTGAGGACCTTGGGACCAAAGTCGCTGGCCCGGCTGCGCAAGAGCGATAGAAGGGCGAACATGCCCCCTTCCCCCTGGCTGGTGGCATGAGTGACGGTGAGTAGGTACTTCACCATCGCCATGAGGGTGAGCGACCAGAAGATGAGGGAGATGGGCCCCAAGACTCCAAGTTCCAGCCCCTCTGCCGGCGAGTGCTTTAAGCACTCGCGGTATGCATACAAGGGGCTAGTGCCAATGTCCCCATACACCACTCCCAACGCAAACAATGCGAGGGACCAACTGTTAGACGATTTATGATCTGACATTATAAATCTTCGGGAGGTGCCCGAAGCCCCGGGAGGGGATGGAACGTGTTACCCAGGGGAGCGTTCCATGCAAGGGGCAAACTTGGAACAACCTCTGGCACACATTCTTTTATAAGATCGCTCCAGGCACGTAGGCGACTGCTTCAGGATGTTTGGCAGCGATCTCCGCGATGCGTTTGCCAAAGTAATCCACTTGGGCACCAGCATCACCTGAATTGGCCTTGCCCTTTGCCAGCACTTGGTCAAGCTCAGCCTGAGTGAGACCCAAGCGGCTGTCAGCGGCGAGGCGCTTCAGCAGATCATTCTGCACAATCTTGCCGGTGCGCAAATCCCGAATCGCGGCGACTGCGTGCTCCTTGATCGCTTCATGCGCGGCTTCGCGGCCCGCACCGTGTTTTACAGATTCCATCAATACGGTAGTGGTGAGCAGGAAGGGCAGGTAGCGCAGCAATTCCTGCTCCACGACCGCCTCGAAGACCTCCATCTGGTCCAGCACCGTGAGCAAAGTTTCCATGAGGCCGTCCATGGCGAGGAAGGCATCCGGCAGCATCACCCGGCGCACGACTGAGCATGAAACATCGCCCTCGTTCCACTGATCGCCCGCCATCCCAGCGGCCATGGCGAGGTAGCCCTTGAGCACCACGTGCAGGCCGTTGATACGCTCGCAGGAACGGCTGTTCATCTTATGCGGCATGGCAGAAGAACCCACCTGTCCTTTGGCGAAACCTTCGCTGGCCAGTTCATGACCGGCCATCAAGCGCAGGGTCTTAGCAAAGCTGCCGGGACCGCTGGCGAGTTCACAAAGGACGCTCACCGCACGGAAATCGAGACTGCGCGGATAGACTTGACCTACGGAGTCCAGAGAGCGGGGAAGCCCCAGGTGAATCAAAATACGGTCTTCAAGTGCCCGAGCCTTGGAGGCATCACCATCAAACAGAGTAATTTGATCCAAGCGTGTGCCGACCGCACCCTTTAGGCCACGAGCAGGATAGGTTTGCAGCAACGCCTCCAGGGACTCGTGGGCAATCAGCATTTCCTCGCCGAACATGGCGATGCGCTTGCCCATGGTAGTCACCTGCGCGGCCACGTTGTGCGTACGGGCGGTGAAAGGGATGTCGCGAAGCTGCGTGGCGCGCTTGGCAAACCGCACCAGTACGGCCACGCTCTTGCGGTGCACTTCCTGAAGCGCGCGATACACTTGGAGTTGCTCGACGTTTTCCGTGAGGTCGCGGCTGGTCATGCCCTTGTGGATGTGCTCATGACCGGCGAGATCGCAAAATTCTTCGATGCGCGCCTTCACATCGTGGCGGGTGATGCGCTCGCGCTGCATGATGGATTCCAGGTTCACCTGATCCTTCACCTTTTCGTAGCTTTCGATGACGCCTTCCGGCACCGGGATGCCGAGGTCGCGTTGGCCTTTGAGCACTGCGATCCAGTAGTCACGCTCCAGCCTTACCTTGCCTTCGCCGCTCCAAATAGAGCGCATGGATTTCGAGGCGTAGCGTTCGGCAAGGACGTTGGTGATGAGATCGGCGGACATAAGCGGGCTGGCATCATGCGCCAACACTCCCGCTTGGCAATCGGGGGTGTCGTTTTTCTTTGCGCAACTTTCTTCTATCCAGGTCGTTTCTTCCCGCTCTTCCACCATGATCCGCTTCCTTCGCCGCCCATTCGTCGCCTTCACCATTATCGCCGCCGTCCTCGGAGCGGCAGCTCTCGCTCAGCAGGCGGGCAGCCGGGGACTGGACGAGAAGTTCAAGAAATTCGACAAGAACAGCGATGGCAAGCTGACCGTCGATGAGATCCCTGCCGACTACATGGTCCGCCTGGATCTGAATAAGAACGGCGAAGTAACGCTCGACGAAGCCCACCGTGCCTTTGCCTCCGCTCCGGAAGGCAAGGAGGATGCTACTCCGGTCGCCAACCGGATGTTCGAGAGTTTTGACAAAAACGGCGATGGAAAAGTGACACGCGACGAGTGCGGCGATGCGCCCTGGTTTAGGAAAATCGACCGTAGTGGGGACGGCAGCATCACCCGCGAAGAAGTCCTCGCCGTCGCGGCCCAAATCAAGCAAGCCATGAAGAAACAAGGCATGGATGTCCCCTCCCCTACTAAGGCCGCCAAGCCGGTCGCCGCCGGACCCAAGATCTTAAAAGCAGGCGATGGCGGCGTGGGCCGACAAGTTCAGGAGGTGAAGTTCACCGACGTCACAGGCCACACTCACAAGCTCTCCGGCACAGTCGGCGAGAAAGGCCTCGTCATCGCCATCACCAGCACCACTTGCCCTGTTAGCAAGCGTTATACGCCGACCCTTGCCCGCCTGCAAAAAGACCTGCAAGCCAAAGGCCTCGGCATGCTGATCGTAAACCCGATGAAGAGCGAGCCCGGGGATGCAATGAAGGCGCAGGGCTTTACGGCCACCTATGTCCATGACACTGAAGGCAGCCTCATTGAGGCTCTTGACGCCCGCACCACCACTGAGGTTTTCCTTCTTGATCGCACCCGCACGCTTCTCTATCGCGGCGCTCTGGATGATCAGTATGGCATTGCTTACAACCTTGATGCCCCGCAGAACCGCTACCTCGCGGACGCCATCGACGAAATGCTTGCAGGCCGTCATCCCAGCATCGCCGCCACCGAGGCCCCAGGCTGCGAACTGGACCGCCCTTCTGCCACCGTCAGCGTTGCGAGCAGTGTCACCTATCACCGTGATGTGGCTCGTATCCTGGCACAGAACTGTAGCCAATGTCATCACGAGAACGGCATCGCACCTTTCTCCCTGGACACCCCAGATGAGGTCAAAGACCGCGCCAAAACCATCAAGCGTGTGGTCAGCGAGGGCACAATGCCACCCTGGTTTGCCAAGGATGACAAGCCCAACCGCTGGGCCAATGACCACTCCCTTTCCCCTCGCGACAAAGCAGATTTACTCGCGTGGATCGAGTCATCGGACCGCCCCCTGGGAGATGTGGCCGATGCGCCGAAACCCATCACTTATCCAGCAGGAGGCTGGACATACGGCACGCCCGATGCTGTCTTTGAGTTCGCCCAGGCGCAGCCAATCAAAGCAGAGGGCAAGATGCCTTACGTCAACGTCAAAGTGAACACCGGCCTCAATGAAGACCGATGGGTGCAGGCCATCGAAGTGCAGCCCGGCAATCGACAGGTAGTACATCATATCATTGTGTCCGTGGTAGATCCCAAGCATCCGCGCTCCCGTGTTTCGGCCGAGGAAGGCTTCTTTGCCGCCTATGTGCCCGGCAACGGTGGCGATCAGTTCCCCGTGGGCTTTGCCCGCAAACTTCCGGCGGGTGCGGTGCTCAACTTCCAGATGCACTACACTCCCAATGGGAAGGCCACGGAAGACAAAACACGAATTGGCTTCCGCTGGGCACAACAGACGCCGAAGTATGAAATGAAAGTCGCCAGCGTGCCTAACCTTCGCCTGCGCATTCCACCGGGCGAAGCCAATCATCTGGAGTATGCGGAAAGGGCAGCTCCGTACGACATGACTATCGTGGGCTTCATGCCGCACATGCACGTGCGCGGAAAGGCCTTCCGTTATGAACTTCAGCAAGCGGGCGGCAACGAAGTGCTGCTCGATATTCCCCGCTATGATTTCAACTGGCAGCTTCTTTACAAGCTCAACGAACCTATCTTTGTGCCTAACGGTACAGTGATGAAAGTGACCGCCACCTTTGACAATAGCTCCGCCAACAAGGCTAATCCTGATCCATCTAAGACAGTACGCTGGGGCCAGCAGACCGATGAAGAAATGATGATCGGCTATGTGTCGTATTACGTGCCCGTGGATGGCGCAGCAACGGCAGCTCGATAAGGCGCCCGAACAGAAGCATGGGAGCTGCAGAAGGCAATTCCCTCAAGTCATTACCCGAGGGCGCATTAGTGGCAGCCACTCATAAGCAGGACCGGCGACGTGCCTGCTGACGAATAAGTGGTGAGGATGATTGAATACTTTGTCCGATGCTCTTGTCGAACAAGTAAGCCCCCTCGCCATCATGAAAACTTCGGCGGACATGTCCTGGATACCGTGGTTCGCGGAACTCGCCCGGATCGCCAAAGAAAGGACGTTTCATCCGGCTGAAAAGATCCCGAGCATAGGCCTCTGCCTCTCATCGGGAGGTGCCCGCGGTTTGGCCCATATTGGTGTGATACAGGTGCTGGAGGAAGAGCACATCCCAATCAAGGGTATCTCGGGTTCCAGTATGGGTGCCTATCTCGGTGCACTCTGGGCGGCAGGTTTCAATGGCCAGCAATTGGAAGAACTGGCGCGTGAGATCAAGGACCGGCGCACCTTGCTTAGCTTGATGGATCCTGTGGTACCTCCGTTCGAAGGCCTAATTCGCGGCCATAAAATTCGCAGGCACCTGGAACGCTCTTTGAAGAATATGAACTTCGAGGACTTAAAGATTCCCCTGCTCATCGTCGCCACGGATCTTGATACGCTCGCACCGGTGGTGTTTGATAAAGGCAACGTGGCTGCGGCCGTGCATGCCAGCTCGGCGGTGCCCGGCTTCTGTGCCCCCGTTCATTTGAACGGACATCGCTATACCGACGGCGGGGCTTCTGAGCCTCTGCCCGTTTCTCTTCTCAGGGAACTGAAAGGCGTAGACCGCGTCCTTGCTGTGAACGTGGTGCCTACCTGCTGCGACATCGGCGAATGCCGTGCCGGCGATATTGCGATAGGACCTAAGCTCACCCGCAATCCCTTGGTCCGGATGTGGCGGAAAGTCAATCTCATGGGTTACGGCAATGTGCTCGACACGTTCCGCCGAGCGCTAATGGCGGCGCAAATCCAGGTCACGGCGAAGGAGGCCGCGCGTGCCGATGTGGTGCTGCACCCCTTCTTCTGTGAGGCGGCTTGGTACGATTACGAAAATTTCGACCGCTACATCAAGGCAGGCCGCGACGTCGCCCGTGAAGCGCTCCCGGAAATCCGGGCGCTGCTGACTGACGCAACGCCAAAGCCTTGCAAAGGAGGCTATTATGAAACTGCTCCATCACTCTCCCCGCTGGGATCAATCGCCGCCTGAAGTCTGGC
>JAQGPI010000016.1 GCA_028293175.1 Verrucomicrobiaceae bacterium
GATGAGAAAGTCCGGCACAAGGTGCTGACGCGGACCGCCAGCCTTGCGATAGCGTTTGAAGGTGAGCCCGGCGACATGAGCTGAGGCGGGAGTAATTGGATCGTAAATTATGGCCAGCCGCGCAAGCAGTGCCAGCAACTCACCTTCATTAGCGGTGGAAGGCGCCAGTTCGGCAAAAACAACAGGACTGATAATGAGCGGCCCCTCAGAAGCTGCCTGCATGAGGGTATGCAGCCAGTGTTCATGCCCAGGTTCCCGCAGGATAATGGCCCATAGGACCGATGAATCGAGGGCCGTCGTCATTTGCGCCTACCGACGGGTTCAGCCGCTCCACCGCGAAGGTCATCTACAATCGTCGCTGCCGATTGCTTCTCCCATGGGTGGTTTTTGAGCGCCTTGGCTGCAGTCTTTTGCCACTCGCCAATGGTTTTCTGCCACTCTTTTTGGTTAACTACGCGCCTTGCAGTCAGCACCTGGGCCGCTTCATCAAATTCCAGCTGGTCACCCACGTTGAGATGAAACTTCTGCCTCAACTGCAAAGGGATAGTGATCTGCCCTTTGGCCGTGATTGTCACTGTCATGCCACACAGTAAGGCGACGAGGTAAGAAATGCAAGTTCGCCAGCGCGTGAACCTCATTACCCGCTCGGCATGCAATTGAGGGTGTCTTTGGGCAGCACATCCAATCCTTTGTCTGGAACTCCCCTGCATCTGCGTATGTTCTCCACCCGACCATGCGCCTGACTCTCTTCCTTTGCCTCATCGCCATTGCCGCCTCTGCTCAGACGGAGACGGATTTCCTACCCAACACCCGCCAGCTTACCTTTGAAGGCAAGCGCTCGGGCGAGGGCTACTTCAGCGCGGATGGCAAGAAATTGATCTTCCAGTCCGAGCGCGAGGAGGGCAATCCTTTCTACCAGATCTATCTGATGGATTTGGAGACGGGCGACCAGGAGCGCATCTCTCCCGGCATGGGCAAGACGACTTGCGCCTGGATTCATCCCGATGGCAAGCGCGTGCTGTTCGCCTCCACCCACACCGATCCGGAATCCAAGGCGCTGCAAGCGGCCGAGTACAAGGAGCGCGCCACGAGCAAGGTGCGCCGCTACTCCTGGGACTACGATGAGCACTACGACATCTTCGAGTACTCGCTGGCGGACAAATCGATCAAGAACCTGACCAACACTCGCGGTTACGATGCGGAGGGCGATTACTCGCCCGATGGCACGAAGATCGTCTTCGCCAGCAATCGCTCCGCTTACGATCACGAGCTGAGCAAGGAAGACCAGGAGCGGCTGAAGATCGACAAGCAGTACTTCATGGACATCTACACGGCTGATGCCGATGGCTCGAATGTGAGGCGGCTCACCGATGTGCCGGGCTATGATGGCGGCCCGTTCTTCAGCAAGGATGGCAAGCAGATCTGCTGGCGGCGCTTCACGCCCAAGGGCGATGTGGCCGAAGTGATGGTGATGAATGCAGACGGCAGCGATCAACGCGCCATCACCAAGCTGGGCGCGATGAGCTGGGCCCCGTATTTCCATCCCACGGGCGACTATCTGATCTTCACCACCAACTTGCAGGGCTTCGCCAATTTCGAGCTCTACATCGTGGATGCGGCAGGCAAGCACGCTCCCGTGCGGGTGACGACGACGGATGGCTTTGACGGCCTGCCGGTGTTCACGCCGGACGGCAAAAAGCTCTCCTGGACCAGTGGACGTGGCGCGAGTGGTGCCTCGCAGATTTATATCTCCGATTGGAACGATGCGGCTGCCCGCAAAGCTCTGGGCCTTGATGGCAAAACAACAGCCGGGGCCGCGCTGGTGAAGCCCGCCAACGAACCCGATTTTGCCAAGACCGCTGGCGAGATCACGCCTGCGGACATGAAGCAGCACGTGACCTACCTGGCCAGCGATGAACTGGAAGGCCGTCTCACCGGCACGCGCGGGGAAAAACTAGCCACGCAGTACGTAGCGGATGTGCTGGGCAAGAGCGGCATCGTGCCCTTCGGCGACAAGGACACCTGGTTTGAAAACTTCGAATTCACCGCCGGTGTGGCGCTTGGCGAAGGCAACGCGCTGAAGTTGAACGACACCACCTTCACCGCCGACAAGGAGTGGCGTCCCCTCACCTTCTCGCAGACCGGCGAGGTGCCCGCGAGCGAGATCGTATTTGCAGGCTACGGCATTGAGACACCGGATGATGCCACGGGCAATGACGGCAAGAAGATCGAGGCCTATAGCAGTTACGCGCACCTGGAGGTTAAAGACAAATGGGTGCTGGTGCTGCGCTACATTCCGGAAGGCATCAGCAGCGAGCGGCGCAACCAGTTGTCGCCCTACTCCAGCCTGCGGCGCAAGGTGATGACCGCCCGCCAGAAGGGCGCGCGCGGCCTGATTGTCGTCAGCGGCCCCAACAGCAAGGTGACCGAACAACTGGTGACCATGACCTTCGATGCCTCCCTCGCTTCCTCCGGCATCGCCGCCATTAGCATCACGGATGCGCTGGGCGATACTCTGCTCAAGAGTGCGGGCAAAACGCTCAAGGAACTCCAAGACAAGCTCGACAATGGCGACCTCATGGGCGGCATCGATTGCAAGGACCAGAAGCTGGCCGCGAACATCGTGATCAAGCAGGAAAAGCAGACGGGTCGCAACGTGCTCGGCGTGCTGGCAGCGAAGAGCGAACCGGACTTCCACACGCCGCCGCTCATCGTTTGCGCCCATGTGGACCACCTTGGCCGCAGCGGCGGCAGCAATTCGAGGGCGAAGGGCGATGAGATTCACAAGATCCACCACGGCGCGGATGACAATGCCTCCGGCACCGCCGGCGTGCTTGAGATCGCCCAATGGCTGGCGGATCTGAAGAAGCAGGGCAAGATCACACTGTCCCGAGATGTGATATTCGCCGCCTGGAGCGGCGAGGAGCTGGGCCTGCTGGGCAGCAATCACTTTGTCGAGGATCTTTCCAAGATGATCACCGGCAAGCCCGATTCGCAGCTCAAAGGCATGATCGCGGCCTGCCTGAACATGGACATGATCGGCCGCTTCCAGAAGACGGTGGTGATCCAGGGCGTCGGCTCCAGCTCCTGGTGGGCCAAGGAAATCGAGAAGCGCAACGCCCCCATCGGCCTGCCCATCACCACCCAGAGCGACGCGCATCTGCCGACCGACAGCACCAGCTTCTACACGCGCGGCATCCCGGGCCTGAATGCCTTCACCGGCTCGCACGAGGATTATCACATGCCCAGCGATACGGCGGACAAGGTAGATTACCCGCACGCAGCCCAGATTGCCAAGCTGATGGGCCTCATCGCCCGCAGCCTCGCCACCGATCCGAAGATGCCCGAGTACGTGGCCATGGAAGCCCCCAAAAGCAGCGCCCGCGGCTCCATGCGCGCCTACCTCGGCACCATCCCCGACTATGCCCAGGGCGACATTAAGGGCGTCAAGCTGAGCGGCGTAAGCCCCATCGGCCCCGCCGCCAAAGGCGGTGTGAAAGGCGGCGACATCATCATTAAGCTCGGCGGCAAGGACATCCTCAACATCTACGACTACACCGCCATCCTCGGCGACCTCAAGATCGGCAAGGAAACGGACATCACCGTGCAGCGCGAAGGCAAGAACGTGGAGATGAAAATTACGCCGGGGTCGAGGGAGTGAGCTAAGGATTTACAGGCCACTCTGCGGGTGTGAGTCCACATATCTCCAGAAGATTTTTCACCTCCCTGGTCAATTTCTGGAAGGAACGAGATCGACGATAGGTGAGGGCCAGATCCATCTTTGTCGAAAAAGCGGGTTGGTCGGTTGTTTTACTATAAGGATAGGGAAGACGAAGATGCTCACTCAACGTACCTTTTGCATCACGTGGGACCTCTGGATCTCCAGAGAAAACTGCACCCCCATCCACAAGACTTTCAGCTGATGCAAGCAACCAAGCTTCGTATTCTCGAACGGCGAACACGATTTTTGAAACAGCAAATCCCGTCGCTTCAGCCAAGAGAGGGCCAATGCTTTCCGATGCTTCTTTGACACAAAAATCGTCGGCATCGAGAAGTATCAAAAGAGCTAAGGCACCCTCATTTCTTGCGTGCCCCGCCGCTTTCGCAATACCAGGCCCCAGAACCCAGCCATTGCCGCTTCGTTGAAGCAACTTGTT
>JAQGPI010000024.1 GCA_028293175.1 Verrucomicrobiaceae bacterium
TCGCCGCTGGCACCGAAATTGAACTTGCCGGTATGCGTGGCGGCACCGGCCAGAATGAGGCCCGCACCATCGGTAGCGTTGCCGACGATGTTCGTCGTGCCACTCATCACGCCGGTGGTCAGGCGCAAAGCATAAGCATTGCCCGTGCCGGAGAAAGCCGTGGCGTCCTGGTTCACGATATTGCTCGTGGTAGATGTACCGAGCTTGTTAGCCGAGAAGGCAGCCGGAGCAATGCCAGTGGCACCGTAGGTCAGGAAAGTGGGCGTAGCCGGGACGGTGCCATCCACCATCCAGGGGGCGATCATGCCGTTGACCGGGGAGGGTGCGCTGCCGCCATCAAGACTGTTGATGTAGACCTGGGTGGTAGCGCTGCCAAAGGTAGCGGCAGTGGCGCGGGTGAAGGCGACGCCGCCAAGCCCCGGCCGGTTTAGCGCGTTAATGGTCAGGATGGTTGCCGATCCTGTGCCCGTTCCTTGATTGACATTGATGATGTTGCCGCCGCGTGCATTGATGGTGCCGATCGTCTGGTTGCTGGTCACGCCTGCCGTATTTGAGCCGAGAAAGCTGAACGTGCCGCTGCGCATGTTGACCACGCTGGAATTGCTCAACCGCAGATTGGTCGTGTTCACGGTGGTGGCAGAGTTGTTCAGAGTCAGCGCACCACCCTGGAACAAATTGAAGGTGGTGTTGCTCAACTGCGGGCTCGTTCCCACGTAGTTGGTGGCGGTGGTGTCCAGCGTGCCATTGAGGATGTTGACGACGCCGGTGCCGAGCGGTCCCTCGGTGCCTGCGGCGGTGCCGCTCACTTGTATGGTGCTGCCCTTGTTAATGGTGATGACACCCTGCAAGGCGTTGCTGTTTTGGATGGCAACGGTACCCGTGCCATTGGTCACTGTTTGCACGTTGGAAATCGGCGAACCGACGACCAGCGTGGTGCTGGCATCGTTGAGCGCGGAAAGCTGGTTGGCAGCGGTGAGGTTGAGCGTTCCGCCACCGCCGAGGCGCAGTACATTGTCTGCCGCCGCCTTGATCTGGCCTGACACGGAGGAAGTGGTGGAAGCACCCAGATACACCGGCCCATTGCCTGCCGCCGCGGAACCAATCAAACCCATATCAATGTTGTTCGCAAAGGTGGCCGCAGCCCCCGGGACGCCACTCGCGTTGTAATTGGCAAAGCCGGTGTTGATCTGCACCGCGGCACCGTAGGGACTGACCAAGGCGGAAGACAGCGAACTGCCATTGGCGGTGTGGTTGAAATCCGCATCGAAGCGCAATGCCGAAAGCGAGCTGCCGGAGCTTGTCAGCGCGAGCTTTTGCGAACCCGTTAGCGCCACTTGGCTGCCATCGGTGATGGCCAGCGTGGCACCGGGATTGACGATAGTGCTGCCGCTGCCCAGCGTGGCCGTGGAGGTATTGAGCAAGACGGTGCCCGCAAGGATGTTGGTACCGCCCGCATAGTCATTGGCAGCCTGGAGCACGATGGTGCCGGCACCAATCTTGTTTAGCACCCCGCTGGCTCCGGTAACCGCACCTGACAGGGCCACCATTCCCGCCGTGGGATTGGCGCTCCCAGGCCCCACCGGATTCATCGCAGTATTGAGCGTGCTCAACGCACCATTCAAAGTGGTGCTTCCCGTGACTTGCAAACCGTAGCCGTTGCCGTTGGTGAGCGTTAAAGTGCTGTTGCCAACAATAAGATTGCTGATGGAGATCGTGTTGTTGGTATTGGTACCGCTTACACGGTCCACATTCAGCGTGCCCGTGCCCTGTGCGATCACTGTGTTATTATAGGGAATCGCCGTCACCATGTTCGCAGCCGTTCCGTTGTTGATCAGACGCAGGGTGCCAAAATTGATGGTGATGTTGTCGGATGACAGTGCGTTGCTGCCGCCAGATGAAGTTAGCGTGCCCGCATTCAATGTGATAGGCCCGGCAAACCCCGTGTTGTTCCCCTGCACGGTGAGAGTGCCTCCCCCCATCTTGAGAAGGCCATCCACTCCTGTAATGCCGCCGGAGCCAATGGTGGCATTGGCGAGGGCTTCAATCACAGTCGGCGTGCCGAAGCCGTTTTCCAGCACCAGAATATTGGACCCACCGCCTGCCGAGATCGTGTAGTTGTTGGTGGTGAAGATCAGCCTGCCCACGGTGACGATGCCGGAAACGGTCACTGTGCCGCTAGCCAGTCCGCCGAACTGAGCAATATCGCCCGGGCCATTGGACCAAGGCTCATTGGTATTGGTGAGACGATTCCACCAGTTGTTGCCGCTGGACCAGTTTCCCGTGCCCCCGAGGCCTGCTTGCGTGTTGTACACGTTATTGCTCGCAGTGGCGTCCGGGTCCCAGTTATAAGTGGCTGCGGGTGCAGCGTGCCAGGACGTGAGAGCAAAAAGGGCACAGCCGAGGACCCTGAAATAGCGGCGGGTTGAATTCATTCTCAAGACAAGTAGGGGTGACCTTTCTGAGCAGGGGGCCACCGGCGGATGTACAGGGCTGCCCAAAAGGTCCACGATGATTGTCTTGACGACGTATTGCCGCCATGAGCGCGTTCCTCGACGTTTTCTGAGGAAGAAGAGGTTGGCAGCTAAAGCGAGATAACTGGAGTCTAAAGATGTGGCTTAGCCGTGTCGCGAAGCCGCTACGAGGTCCCTTGAAACGCCGCTACACCGCTCAGAAAGACAATGGAAAAGGACTTCCCGTTCGCCCAAGGAATGCGGAAAGGAGTTTCCGCAAAAGCGAGATGTCGCCCTGAGAAGGTAAAGACTTGGCTTATGAGTTGTCGTGGGACTGATGTCCCTGTTTTAACTCCTGCCTCTGGTCATTGTGCCACAGCTTGTAATGCTATGTTGTCCCCAGCCGTCGGGTCTCGAACCAGCGAATTGCATACCGAACCACCGCCGAGCCGTCTTCAAGCTGGAGCTTGGTACGGATGTTCATCTTGTGCACGTCCACCGTTTTTGTGCTGATGCGCAACGCATCGGCAATCTGCGGGGTGCTGAGGCCTTCCCCGAGCAATTGGAAAATCTCCAGTTCGCGATCCGTGAGTGAATCCAGGCCATCCTTGCTTTGGGCTCGCGTGCCGCCCATGGCGAAAGCGAGCAGGATTTCTTCGGACAAGGAATCACTGACACTCACGCCACCGCCCGCCACACGGCGCAGGGCCTTCTCATAATCCGCGTGCGAGGCATCCTTGGTAAGGTAGCCACGGGCACCGGCCCGCAAGGCGCGCTGCACATAGAGTTTCTCATCGTGCATGGACAGCACCATCATCTTTAGTGAGGGGTACAGAGTGTGCAGATCCTTGATCAATTCCAAGCCATTGCGGTCGGGAAGCGTGATGTCCACGAGCAGGAGATCCGGCATGTCCTGCTCCAGCATTTTCGCGGCTTCACCCGCCGTTGCCGCCATCCAGGCCCATTCAAAGCCGCCAATGGTGGTCACCAGCAGTTTTAGCCCCTCACGCATGATGGTGTGGTCTTCGACCACGGCGACGCGGCACAGGCTGGCTTTTAGAGGGGAAGTCATGAAGGGGTCAGTCGGAGGTACGATGGTGTATGCCAAAAAGAGGCACTTCACACAACCCGAGACTCCCCTGCCCTGCGACACTGCCCGGCAAAAACTTCAGCGTCCCGCCCAACGCCCGCACACGCTGCTGCAAGAATTTCATGCCCAGTCCTTCGCTACGCGAAGCCTGCTCGTCGAAAGGCAGGCCATCGGACTCTACCTCCGCACGCAGGCGTTCATCGACAGTGCTGACACGGATGCTCACCCATGTGGGCCTGGCATGCTTGGCGGCATTGGTGGCCAGTTCCTGAACGATGCGATACACATGAGTTTCCACCCAGGCGGCCAGCTCATTGCCCGCCAGATCACAGTCACAATCGCAGCGAATGGAGAAGGACTGCGAAAGAGCCTCCGCCAGCTCGGTCAAAGCAGGGGCCAGCCCTCCCTGCCCCAGCCATACGGGAGCGAGGCCTCGTGCAAAACCTCGGGCGACCTGGGCCGCTTTTGCCAACTCCGCCGCCACCTCCTGTGCTAGGCCGCTGTGCTGCGCGGATTCACGCATGAGGGTGGAGGCCAGCACGCCACACTTGAGCTGTGCGGCAGCAATGCGCTGGCAGACGTCGTCATGCAGATCGCGACCGATCCTGCGGCGCTCCTGCTCGGAGGCTTCGAGCAGGCTCAATTCCGTCTCGCGCAGCTTCTCCACTGCCTGGGCAAAGGCTTGTGAGATCACCGCCAGCTCATCGCCGCCATCCAGTACGGGCGGGGGAGGCTGGCCGTCCGACAAGGCACGCGTGTATCCCATGATACGACGCACACGATGGGTCACCAGCACATCCAGCGCCAGCCACAGCAGCAGGCAACCAGCACCCAGCACGCAGGCCTGAGAGATGGATTCATAGAAGGCATCCTCGCGGGTCTGCTTTAGCGTGATCGCCGCATTGTAGCGCATGATCACCATGCCGCTGGCTCGCGCTTCGTACCCTTCATAGAAGGGAAATACCGCCGTCATTCGGCCGTCTCCCGGCTCATGAAACACCTTGCCCATGGAGGTCACGCGCACCTCCTTCATGTAGGGCCCCACATCTTTTAGAGGCGTGGCGGCAAGGTCCATTAGACGCCACTGCATCTGTGAGGAGAACTGGACCTTGTCCTTGCTGTCGCACACCACCCCCAGTTCGAGATCAGGCGACACGGATGCATAGCTCATCTCCAGCTCGCCCGAGCGATGCGAACCGGGCTTACGAAACAGGTACTGCATCATGCCGGACAATCGCGATGCCTTGCTATAGGCATCCTGTTCCAGGCGTTTGATGCGGCGCTCCACCAGCCAGCTCTGGTTGCGCGCGTGGTTGACGAAAATCAATAAAAGACCAAAGCACAGCAGCAGGAGGGAGAGCCTGAGATTGAGCGGGCCGGGGAATTTCATGGCCTCACTCCCTTCAGCAATGAGCCGTCGATCCAGGGATTGGCCGACAATGGCTGGTAAAGCAAACCATTGGCACGCATCTTTTCCTCTACCTGCGAGGCCGCCTTGCCCAGCCCATCCTTGCGTTCGCCAATAAGCTCGCGGTTCTCGACGAGATCGAATGGCTTGAGCCGGGACCAGCTACCCGCGAATGCCTCCTTGGAAAGCTCCTGGCGCCGCAGTACCGCATCCATGCCTAGCCCTTGCGCGCCTTGGCAAAGCACTTTCATCATGGCAAAATGGGCCCGCATCACTCTCACCACTTCCGCCTTTTGAGCGCGCAATGCATCGCTCGACACCACTAGGACGCGATACACCGGAGTCTGCGCCTGACTTGAGTCAAAGACGCTGTTTGCTCCTGCCGCCTTCAGCCTCGTCAGCCACGGTTCAGAGGTGACAACCGCGTCCACCTCCTTGCTGGTGAAGAAGTCTTCTGTCTCCGGCAGGTTCATGGGCACCAGCTCCAAATCGGTGCTCTTCAGTCCCGCCCGCTCCAGCGCGTAGGTGAGCAAGTACATGCCAGCTCCGCGCAGATCCACGCCCACCCGCCGGCCTTTTAGATCCTCGAGCTTTTGCATCCCATCGCGGGCGATTAATGCATCGCCGCCTTTGGAGGCATCCATGACCATCACGACCCGGAAATCACGGCCCGTCTCGCGGAGGTGCATGACCTCATCCAGGGAAAGCACAGCCGCATCCACCACACCGCTGCCGAAAGCCCGGATCGTGGCTGAGGCCCATGACATCTCGATGAGCTGCACATGATCCGCCGTGAGCATGCCACGCTCCCGGGCCAGCAGGAGGGTTTCACAGCCGGGCCACAAGCCCACGGCCACCGTCAGCGGATCGGAGTGGGAGCGCCGTGGCAACCAGGCAGCCGTGGCCAGCAGCACCCACACGAGAAACACCACGATGAGCCATCGCCACAGAGGAGGCCTGGAATCATTCATCTCCCCCAAGATGCCCGAGCCCGACCGCATCTGTCCATGGAGATTTCTATCAGGCCGTCAAATGAACTGCTCTACGTCTCTCTGGATGGCAGGTTGCAGAGCCCGCGCTAGCCGTTTTGGGCAGCCGAACCATGGCCCACATCAGGCCCCCAAGTTCCATCGACAGCTCCTTCAGCCGGTCAGAGCGGAGGGCGGAATTGTTGCCCATTCCCGCCAGAAAGTCCTCCACATCCGGTGGCAAAAGCGGGGTTAGGGCACCCTTCAAGGGTGCAGAGGTCTCCGAGGGTGCATTCATAAACAGGAGGATTGTAGCTGATACTAGAATTTGCGCAGCCATATGGCTTACCTTCTACAATACCCGATATTTCACATCCCATTGCAAAAAATTCTGCGGTATTTTGCCTGGATTCACGTCGCCAAGGGCTTCCAACAACGAAAAAGGCGGCTCCAGGGCTCACGCCCCAAAGCCGCCGTTCTACAAAATGCGAGTTTACTGCTTGAGCTCAGGTGTCTCAGCCACAGGCAGTTCCTTGCGGTTTTCCAGCACCTTGTCCACCAAGCCGTACTCGGCGGCCTGGGCGGCGGTCATATAATTATCACGGTCCGCATCCTTGGCGACCTGCTCGACGGACTTGCCCGTGTGATGAGCCAGGATGTTATTGAGGCGGCGCTTCAGGCTGTACATGTACTCCACCGTGCGCTCCACATCGCTCGCGGTGCCGCGGGCTCCGCCGGAGACCTGGTGGATCATGATGTCGGAATTCGGCAGGGCGTAACGCTTGCCCTTGGTGCCTGCGGCGAGCAGCACAGCGCCCATGCTGGCCACGAGGCCGATGCTGTAGGTGCAGACATCGCAGGTAAGGAACTGCATGGTGTCATAAATGGCCAGACCGGCGGTGACGCTGCCGCCGGGGCTGTTGACGTAAATATTGATGTCCTTCTTCGGGTCCTGCATCTGCAAGAACAGAAGCTGGGCGATGATGATGCTCGCCATCGTGTCATTTACCTCGCCGCTCAGGAAGATGATGCGGTCCTTGAGCAGGCGGGAGTAGATATCGTAGGCGCGCTCCATGCGGCCATCGGTCTCGATGACGGTAGGCACCATGTAGCTGGCGTGCGGAGCGATGATAGTGGGATCAAAACTGGACATACGGGTAATAACGAGTGGGGTGGTTCCTTGTCAATACGAGGCGCGTACCCATTGCGACGCCTGCGCATTGTTGGAGTTTCTGTGGGAGTTCGCGGTTGAATTCGCCGGAATGCTCGGCTTGAGTCGGTTTCAGCAAAACTCCCTTCCTCAAACAGAATGAACTACGACCTTATCGTGATTGGTGGCGGCCCTGCCGGATACGTGGGCGCCATTCGCGGCGCGCAACTTGGCAAGAAAGTGGCGGTCGTGGAAAATGATCGGGCTGGCGGCACCTGCCTCAACTGGGGTTGCATTCCCACGAAAGCACTGCTGAAGAACGCCGAGGTCTATCACACCATCGCACACCGTGCGGCAGAGTTTGGTCTCAAGGTGGAAGGCCTGAGCTATGACTGGAGCGTCGTCGTGGGCCGCAGTCGCAAGGTGGCGGACAAGCTCGCGGGCGGCATTGAATACCTCTTCAAGAAGAACAAGATTGATTACATCCGCGGCACCGGCTCCATCACCGCCCCGGGCAAGGTGGAAGTGACCGACAAGGAGGGCAAAAAGGAAACTCATGATGCTGGCAAGATCCTGATTGCTACGGGTGCCAAAACCCGCGCCATGCCCGGCCTGCCTTTCAATGGCAAGACTGTGATCGGCAGCCACGAGGCGATGAACCTGCCCACACAGCCGAAGGAGATCCTCATCGTCGGCGCCGGTGCCATCGGCATCGAGTTCGCTTACTTCTTCAATGCCTACGGCACCAAGGTCACCGTGGTGGAAATGCAGCCGCGCATCCTGCCTGTGGAAGACGATGAATGCAGCGCCCTGCTGGAAAAATCCCTCACTAAGGCAGGTATCCGCATCCTTACCAACACCAAGGTCACCGCCGCCAAGGACGACGGCAAGAAGGTCAGTCTCACGGTTGAAGGCGCGGTTTCCGAAACACTCGAAGCCGAAATTTGCCTCGTCGCCATCGGCGTGACCCCGCTGCTCCCTGGTGGCGTGGAACTGAAGCTCACGGACAAGGGCGGCTGGCTGAACACCGATGCCAACTACGAAACCAATGTGAAGGGCGTGTACGGCGCGGGCGACATCATCGGGCCGCCATGGCTCGCGCATGTGGCCAGCTACGAAGCCATCCAGGCCGTGGAAGGCATGTTCGGCAAGATCAAGCCCAAGAAGGTCACGGTCTTCCCCGGCTGCACCTACTGTCATCCCCAGGTGGCCAGCATAGGCCTCACCGAGCGCGATGCGAAGGCCAAGAACCTCAAGTACAAGGTGGGCAAGTTCCCCTACAGCGCCAGCGGCAAGGCCCTGGCCGTGGCCGAGCCTGAAGGCTTCGTGAAGATCATCTACGGCGAGCCGCACGGCGAAATTCTCGGTGCTCATATTATTGGCAATGAAGCCACTGAAATGATCGCCGAAATGGGACTCGCCATCACCCTGGAAGCCACCAAGGATGAAATCGAAAGCACCATCCACGCGCACCCCACGCTCGCGGAAATGCTGCACGAAGCCACCGGCGTGGCGCTCGGCCATCCGATTCATATTTGATCCCTGATCAGCATCCCGCAGGTTGGAAAACGGCCTGCGGGATTTTAGTGTCTAAAGCGGGCTAACTCCGCACTTCTCGCCCATCCAGGCATACACTTCGCGGCCTGCTTTGCCATGCTCGATCAAATCCGCATCCCAGGTAACCTTGCCGGGCTCGTAAACGGTGATCACACAGGAGCCGCCGAAGCGGAAATAGCCCTTCTCATCACCCTTGGCCACTGGCTGATTCGGCGATGAAGTATGCACCACAGTGCCTACGCAAGTGGCACCTATTTCCAGGTAGAGCACGTGCCCGAGATCGGGCGAGGTGATCTCGGTAAGGTAGCGTTTGTTCTGCCACAGGATGCTTGGGAACTGTTTCAGCGCGATAGGGCTCACGGAGTACAGGTGACCGTTCAGCAGCTTGGGTGTGCCAGGGGTGCCTGCGCAGGGAAAGTGGAAGCGGTGGTAATCCACCGGGCAGAGGCGGGAGATGAGCATGCTGCCACTGGCGAAACGGCGGGCGAGATCCTGGCTGCCTAGCAGCGCGGCCAAGTCGAAGCGCGTGCCCTTGACGAAGAAGTCAGTACAGGCCGCGATGTTCTCGATGAACAGGTGCCTCCCATCGGCGGGAAAGACCACACTTTGCGGATTCGCATCAATGCGCCGGGCAGAAGGCTTCAGCTTGCGATAGAAGAAGTCGTTGAAGCTGCTGTAACTGCTGACCGGATCAGCGAAGCTGGCAGGATCCAGGCCGTAGGTCTCAATGAAAGGCGCAATCTTAGCGGCACTGGCGGGCTGGTCCATGCGCCAGCCATACCAACGGGAGAAGCCATCGCGCTTTACCAGTGTATGGAGGGCCGCCTTTCCCGCTGGCCTTTCGTACACCCAGCGCAGGAAGCTCTCACCGTACACCGCCTCTGTCTCGATCTGGTGGGTGTGGCGGTTGAAGAACGTGATGGATTCAGGCATGGGCACTCATCCTCAAAACGTCGGAGCGCCACCTTGTCAAGACCGCCGGTGACTTACTGAGCGGAGACCGTTGTGCGGTTCACCTGCTGACCCGAAGGGTCAATGACCTTCACGGTGACGAAGAACAGCACACAGCGTTTTTCGCTTTGCGTAACCTTGCTCTGCCATAAGCGGCCAACAAGGGGCAGGTCGCCAATCACGGGCACTTTGTCATTGATGTCGGTCCTCTTTTCCGAAACCAATCCGCCAATCACGACGGTGGCGCCATCATACACGTTCACAGAGGTGGTGGTGTGCGTGTTGCGGAATACCGGCTGGTAAATGTGATTTTCGTGAACTGTCTGCGTGGAGCCGGTGGAGACAAAGGCAAAAAGATTCAGGTCAATGGCCGCGTGCTGGTCCACCGTGGTGATCGGTGAGCCGTAGTCAATGAAACCTTCGAACTCGATGTCACTTGGGGTCAGCGACAGCTCCACAGTGCGGCCATCGCCAGAAATTACCGGCTCCACTTCCAGGATGATGCCCAGCTCCTTCGTGGCAAAAGCTGTGGGCGTAGTGGGTGTGATCGGGACCGGACCGGTCAGGCCTGCATTGCTGGTGACCTGACCGGTCGGACCGATCAAGATCAAAGTCGCGCCGCCACCTCCGCCGCCGTTGCCGTTCGTGCCGCTGTTAACGCTTTGCGGGATCTGCGGCGGATCAAATTCCGTGGGATAAGGGAACTCGCGCACCACACGCACTGACGATTTCTGCCCGCTCTTGGTAGTGATCGTCGGCGCCGCCACCAAATCCACCCCTTTGGACTGACTGAGAGAACGAATGGCCATCTGGAAGGAGGGATCGCTGAATACGCCTACCAGGGCGAACTGGGCGGGCGATCTTGAATCTGAAGAGGGTGCGCCACCGGTACCGGCACTCGCTGCAATCAAGCCATCAAGACCTGGCTTGCCGAGAATCTCCCCCGAGCTGCGCAATCCACCCGTGATCAAAGTGGCGGCTGCATTGCCACCAGCAGGCATCGCATCATTGAACGCTTGGGCGCTGGTCCCGTTGATGCCGCCACCGCTGGCGAAGACCTTGTTGGAGCCCGGCACATTAAAGGAGCCTGCCTCCCAGTCGAAGCCAAGTTCGTTGAGCCGCGTCTGACTTACATCAATCATCTTCACCGTGATCACCGCCTGCTTGGAACCGCTCGCCAGCGCGGTTTCTACCAGCATGTCCACCATGTTCACGTTATCGGCAGTGTTGCGCACGATCAGAGTGCTGCTGCCGCCGGAGAAGCTCGCCGAGGCGCCCTCAGGGAAGGCCACACCACGTCCTTCAAGGAACTCCCGTGCGCCCATGCGCCGCACCTGCAAACCGTTGGCAACACCGGTTGGGGCTCCCTGTTTGGCAAAGGGGTCTGCAGCGGCTCCTGGAGCACCGGCGGCGGCATCCACGGCTGCAGTCTGGATGAAGTCCGGCGGGACCTTGTAGGACTTGGTGATGAGCGTCGTCGAGCGTTCTGTCAGCGATCCGATCACCACGGCATTGTTTTCCACGCGGAACGCAGCACCAGAGATCTGGGTGACATAGCGCAGCAGTTCCTCCAGCGGCACGTTGCTCAAGTTCAGGCTGAGCTGGTGGTTACGAGCCTCAGGCTCCAGGCTCACGATAAAATCCACGCCCCGGCCATCCTGATCGAGGTTGCGGCTGGTCACCCGCATGTATTCAACTACTTCATCAAGCGTGGCGTTGTTGAACTCCACATGTGGGATTTTCAGGGTCCTCAGCTTCTGCTCGATTACATCACGGCCCGTGCTGGTCACGCTGCCGCCGCCAGCGGAACTGGCAAGCATCTCCGCAAGCTTGTCTGAAGGCGGTATCGCATCTTCCCATTGGGCATCCACGGCGCTCAGCATGCTGGAACGGGTGTGGTCACGGGCGGCGTTGTGGTAGCGGCTCCTGAACTGCTCTACCTTTTCCATGCCACGGCGAGCGGCAGTGTTGTAGGGATCGATGCGCAAGACGTCGCGGTAGGTGGCTAGCGCTCTGTCCGCATCGCCGAGATCCACGTACGATGCAGCCAGAACCAGCAGGCGGGTCGCTTCCTTCGTGTCGGCAATGTGCTTTGCCGTCAGTGCGGGCGGATAGCGGTCAGAATCAGCGGCTTGCTTGCGCAACTTGAGGGCATCCCGGTAGTCAGGGTCTACATCCTTGTCGAGCACGCTGTCGATGACCTTGGAGGCATCGGCATAGTGGCCTTCGTTGAGCAAATTGTTAGCCCAGATGCAGGCGGCACTGCAATAGGCGGCGCGCAGGCGGGCACGAACGCCCTCCGTTGCCACCGTTTCGGGAAGGCTGGCATAGGCCGCCATGAAGGCCTTCGCGGCTTCTTCCGGCTTATCCTTCTCCAGCAAGAGCTGGCCTTCCGTCAGCTGCCCTTCAGCGCTTTTGACGAGATTGGTGCGGCGCTGGATCTCACGCTCGGTGATGGACTGGAGCGAGCCGCTCTGGGCCATCGCCAGGGGCCCTATCGCCGCGCATCCCAAAAGCCCCACCGCGATTGCCACGCGCCTGCCGCTTCCGGCCAAGGCGAAGGGATTGGAGATGGGGGAGAAGTGGGACGGCATTGCGAGCCGCGCTTTTTAGCAGATTTCTCGTTTTTCCCCAAGCTAATTCTTTGTGGGAACGCATGTCCTTTCACCTCGCCGCCCGTGATGACCGTGGCAGCCATCAAAACCGCTCGCCGCAGTGCCTACGAGGCCTTGAGCTTCCTTAATAATCTGCGAGACTTTAGAATATGTCGGCCCCTGTCGCCCAGCCATCTCCCGCTGCTCCCTCTGCGAAGGCCGATCCCCAGGCACTTCCACGACCGTCCATGCCGACGCCGGATGAACTCACGGAAATCATCCCCGATGGTCGCTATTTTGCCGAAGACATTATCGGGCGCGGCGGCATGGGCGTGGTCTATCGCGGCACCCAGGTGAGCCTGAACCGCCCCGTGGCCATCAAATTGATGAAGTGCGGCGCCGGCGGCCATTATCAGTTCGAGGACCGCTTCCGCCGCGAGGCCCAGGCCATGGCACAGCTTAACCACCCCAACATCGTCACCATCTTCGACTACGGGCACATCGACAAAGACTTCCTTTACTTCGTCATGGAGTACGTGGACGGCACCGATCTCGCGGAAATCATGCGCACTGGCGGCATGACCCCGCAGCTCGCCATCATGCTGCTGCCGCAAATCTGTGTGGCCCTAGAATACGCCCACGGCAAGGGCATCGTGCATCGCGACATCAAGCCGGCGAATATCATGATTACCCGTCAGGGCGAGGTGAAGGTGACCGATTTCGGTCTCGCGAAGAAGGTCGATCAGTTCAATTCCTTCGTCACGCAGACGAACATGATCATGGGCACGCCCGAGTATGCCGCGCCGGAGCAGATTGACGCGCATCGGGAGGTGGATCACCGCGCCGACATCTACGCGCTTGGGGTGATGATTTACCAGATGCTCATGGGCCACCTGCCGCGTGGGGCCTGGCAGCCGCCCTCATCCAAGGTGGGTGTCGATCCACGCCTCGATAATGTAGTGGTGCGTGCCATGATGCCGGATCGCAACCAGCGTTTCCAGAGCGTGACCGAGCTGCGCCGCGCCTTGGAAGCCGCCACTGCCGCTCCCATCACCGGCGACCCTTCGTCTAGACCCGCCACCACCTTCCTTACTCCCAGCCGAGCCCTCGCCCAGCCAGTGCCGCGCCGGGTGCTCCTGCTGGAAGACGACCTGCTGGTCCGCGACATCTTGCGCCGCAATCTGGAGCTCTCCGGCCTGCAAGTCATCGAAACTGGCGATGGTCGCGAGACCATCGAGTGCTATCACGAGGCCCTTCAGCAAGGACATCCCTACGAGCTCGTCATCCTCGATCTCACCATCCCTGAAGGCATGGGCGGCGCGGAAACCATGCAGCACCTCCGCCAAATGGATCCCAAAGTCGTCGCCGTGGTCTCATCCGGTTACAAGGACGACCCGATCATGAGCAACCCCCGCCATTACGGCTTCGCAGCCGCTCTGCCAAAGCCGTATCAGCGCGAGGCGCTCCTTCAGATGGTGAATGCGGTGATGGCGGTGGATAGGCGGTAGTGAAGGCACGGAAATCCTTTTCGCCTTAAGTTTTTCTTTCATTTCCAGGTCGTATGTGATGCAGTGGCGGGCATGACCGCCGCCCCTCTTGCTTTCCTCGGCGTCTTCACATTCTTCAGCATCCGTGCCTCTGCCGAGCCCCTCAAACAGGCGCAAACACGTCATTTGCTGGAAGTTTTCAACGTGCCGTCGGCGACGGCCTATGACTTGCTCAGCCAGGGTCTTGACGGGCCCCAACTGCATGCCCGCATAATGGAGGCGCTCACGAATGGAACTGCGACTCTGGGCAAGCTGATGGCCATCACAGCTAGCGCCGGGGTGCAACCCAGTCTGGAGCAAACCGAGGATTACCTTTATCCCACAGAGCTGGATCCGCCGCAGCTTCCGCAGACTCTTGCCATCATCAATCCAGAGCCCAAAATATCCCGTGCGCCCAAATCAAGGAAGGAGCAGGACAAGGATCTGCAGATTTCTCCCTTCAACGCCGGACTTGGAACAGTGAGCACTATTACCCCCACGGCTTTCCAGAACCAGCAACTCGGAGACAGATTGGAGGTGAGCC
>JAQGPI010000663.1 GCA_028293175.1 Verrucomicrobiaceae bacterium
TAGGCAAAGCCAACAACTGGCGTCGAGGCGGTGGTTGGAGAAATCGCTATGACCGGGCAGATCTTGAAGAGGCTGTCAATGCTGCCTGGGCAGCCATTGGCATCCGTGGCAGTGAAGGTGACAGTGACTCCCGCCCCGTTACTGGCGGCAGGCGTACCTGAGATGACACCAGTAGAACCTGCAAACGAAAGCCCGGCGGGCAAGGTGCCGCCAGTGATAGCAAAGGTCGCCGGTGCGGCGCCGCCTGATTGCGTAACCGAGGAACTGTACGAGACACCCACGGTGCCATAGGGCAGGACGGAGGGAGACAAGGTGATGATCGGACAGATCTTGAGATTATAGGTCACCGTTACCACACAGCCATAGACATCCGTGGCAGCAAAGGTCAGCGAAATACCTGCCCCATTGCTGACGGCGGGCGTGCCGCTGATCACACCGCCCGTGCTCAATGAAAGTCCCGCAGGCAGGGAACCGGCTTGCAGTGACCAACTATAAGGAGCGTTACCACCAGTAGCTGTCAGCGTTTGAGAATAAAGACTGCCCACCGTGCCATATGGTATCGTGGCTGGCGCAAGCGTGATTGAGGGGCATACTGGAGTGATGGTATAGGTCCGGACCGCAGGGCATCCGTTCGCATCAACCGCTGTTACGACAAAGGTCTGTGCAGTGGTCGAGGTGGCAGTACCACTCAATACCCCGGCTGAACTCAAGCTCATTCCTGCCGGCAATGTACCTGAAGTGACAGAGTACACATAAGGAGCGGCTCCGTTGCTAGCAGTCACCGACTGCGAAAAGGGCGTGCCAATCACGGGTGTATTGAACGTTGCCGGAGCCATGGCGATCACGGGGCAGATCTGCAAGGTGATGTTGAACGAGCCGGGGCAGTTGTTGGCATCCGTCGCCGAGAAAGTGATGACCGTCCCTGAACCGTTGCTCGCAGTGGGGGTGCCGCTGATCTGGCCCGTAGAGCCCGTGAACGTAAGACCTGCGGGGAGGGTACCCGAAGAGATGGCAAAAGAGTAAGGCGTAGCACCTCCGCTGGCAGTAATGGCAGAGCTATAGGAAGAGCCAACGGTCCCTCGCGGCAGCGGGGAAGGCCCAAGCGCGAGCACGGGGCAAATCTTGAGCGTATAGACCTGAGTGGCCGAACAACCATAGATATCGGTCGCCTTCAATGTCAGGCTCGTCCCTGCGCCATTGCTGGCAGTGGGCGTGCCGCTGATGACGCCTGTAGCAGAGGCGAGGGAAAGGCCAGCTGGCAGGGTGCCAGACTGAAGAGACCAAGTGTAGGACAGATTACCACCAGAAGCAGACAGCGCCTGCGAGTAAGCGATGCCGACCGTACCTGAGGCAATGGTAGCTGGCGTGATGCTAATAGTGGGGCAAACAGGTGCCAGCGTGTAGCTCAATGAACCTGCGCAGCTGTTGGCATCCAGCGCCTGGATGGTGAAGGTCCGACTGGTGCTTGAGGTGGCAGTGCCGCTAAGAACGCCTGCGGAACTGAGGCTCAAACCCGAAGGCAGGGTACCGCTGGAACGTGAGTAGGCGTAAGGCGTTGCACCACCGCTGGCGGTAATGGTCTGCGAGTAAACGGTGCCCACCGTGGCACCTGCCAGAGTGCCGGGCGACATGGTGATCACCGGACAAATTTTGAAGGTGTAACCCACCGTATTCGTGCAACCGTAGGTGTCCGTGGCGCGGAAGGTGATGGCGACGCCCGCGCCATTGGTCGCGGTGGGGGTGCCGCTAAGCACACCCGCTGAGCTGAGAGTCACACCTGATGGCAATGTACCGCTGCTGACCACCCACGTATAGGGTGCAGTGCCAGCGCTTGCGGTCAGCGTCTGGGAATAGACTACGCCCTCCGTGCCTGAGGACAGCGTGGAGGGGGTGAAAGTGAGCGTCGGACAAACAGCCGCCACCGTGTACGAGATAGTTCCCGGACAGCCATTGGCATCCGTCGCCTGCACCGTGAAGGATTGGGAGGTGGTGTTAGTGACCGTGCCGCTCAACACACCTGCACTGCTCAGTGTTAACCCTGTCGGCAGAGAGCCGGTAGAAACGGAATACGTGTAAGGCGAAGCTCCGTTGCTTGCCGTGACGGTTTGCGAGTACGCCGTGCCCACAGTAGGCACCGGCAGCGAAGCAGGCCCGATTGCAAGTACCGGGCAAATCTTGAGGGTTGTAGTGACGGACCCCGTGCAGGAGTTGGCATCCGTGGCTGTGACAGTGAAGCTGGCACCAGCGCCAGTACTCGCAGTGGGCGTACCGCTGATCACACCGGTGCTACTTGAGAGGGACAGACCCGCAGGCAGGGTGCCGCTTGTAACAGCAAAAGTGACGGGCGATGCCCCACCGCTTTGGGTGATCGTGGTAGAGTAAGCTGTACCTACGGTGCCATTCGGCAAAGCCGCCGGAGAGACAGTGATGACGGGACAAATCTTGAGCGTGTATGAGATGACTCCAGAGCAACCGTACAGGCCAATGGCTTTGAAAGTCAGCGGTGTGCCGGAACCATTGGTGACAGTGGGCGTGCCGGAAATCACGCCAGTGCTGCTTGCAAGGGAAAGACCGGCAGGCAGCGTGCCTGATTGCAGCGACCAAGTGTAAGGTGCGGTACCGCCTGAGGCGCTTAGAGATTGCGAATAGACACTGCTCACCGTTCCCACAGCGACCGTCGATGGTGAAAGTGTGACCGCAGGGCAAACCGGTGTAAGGGTGTAACTGATGGTTCCGGGACATCCGTTTGCATCTGTGGCCTGGACCGTGAAGGTCTTGGACGTGGTGCTCGTGGGTGTGCCACTGAGCACCCCTGACGTCCCTAGGCTCAAACCGGTGGGCGGTGTACCGCTGCTGACCGTGAAGGTGTATGGGCCGGTGCCATTGCCAGCGGTAATCGTTTGTGAATAGGCAGTCCCTACGACCGGTGTTGCAAGCGTGCTGGGAGAGAAGCCTAGCACGGGACAGATTTTCAAGGTGTACGCCTGCGTCACTGTACAGCCATACTGATCCTGGGCAGTGATGGAAAGACTCGTTCCTGAGGTACCGCTGGTGACCGATGTTGGCGTGCCCGTGATGGCACCGGTGGTGCTGTTGATGGCCAGACCTGCCGGGAGTGTTCCGCTTGAAATGCTCCAAACAAGTGTGCCAAAGCTGCCGCTTGAGCTCAGGGCCTGCGAGTAGGCTGATCCTACCGTACCTGTGTTCAGCAAACCAGCGGCCGGGGTCATGGTAAGCGTAGGGCAGGCAGCTGTCATGGTGTAGGACTTTGTACCCACACATCCTACGCTATCAGTGGCGGAGATGGTAAAATTGTAGGTGCCCGCAACAGTCGGCGTACCGCTCACCACTCCCGTTGAGGTGTTCAACGACAAGCCGTTGGGCAACGCACCACTGGCCAGCGCGTAGGTAAATGCGGTGGTGGCACGAGCCACGGCCACTCCTCCGGAACTCCCAATGAGCTTGAAGGAAGTGCTGAACGCGGACTTAGTTCCAGAAGCAGCAAACAGTTCAAACGATTCGCCGCCTGCACGCTCGAAGAACACCGCATCAATCGTGTGTGTACCGGCCGTGAGGGTAACAGTTCCAAAATGATCGCCCGCCGCATGCTGAGTGTCATCCGTGAACACGGTGGTACCATCGACTTTCACACGGCAGCCATCGTCTGAATTAATGCCAAAGGACCAGGCTCCCGCAGTAGGAATGGTAATAATACCAGTAGCCCGGACGGCGAAATCGTCGCCGTCTCCGCCCGGGAAAACCGTGCCTGTAAAGTTGCCATCACCACCGCCGCTGCCGACGAAGTTTACAACCGCTCCGGAGCCAGTCCAATTCGAGGTGCGGTTGGTGCCAGCCAGCACGGCGTCTGCATTGGCAAGCGTGCCTATCTGGGTTGAAGAAAAGGCCTGCTGCAAATCGAAGCCCGGCTCCGTCGCCGAAAGAGTGGTACTATAAACCGCGCCCACCGTGGCTGCAGGCATCGTGTCTGGCTTTAAGACTGGTGTGCTGCATATCTGGAATGGCACGGTGAGCGAGCCTACACATCCTTTGGCATCTGTTACCGAGAGCAACAGACTGGAGGTGCCGGTAAAGAGCGGCGTGCCAATGAGTTTGAGATTGGTGCTGTCCCAGGACATGCCTGCGGGAAGACCTGAGACCGACCACACGTACGGAGCTGTGCCGTTGGAAGCGGAAAAGGCTGTGGCTTGTGTGTAAACCGTTGCCACTACACCGGCAGCAAGACTGGTGGGTGTGATGCCTATAGTGGGACAGCCACGAAAGCCAAAGTCGATGGTGTTCTCCACGTTGGTGCTTCCAGTCGTACCGGGCTCGGTGCCCGCCCCAAGGGTGAAAGCAAAGCTGGTGCTGGCGGTGCCTTGAGCGCCCGCTTGCGTGCCATCATTGTTGCCATCAGTTCCATTGTCCGTGCCTGCCGTCGAACTCGCCACTGGATAGCTCGGATTGGGTGTGACTTTGACTTTATAGGTGCCCGGCGTGT
>JAQGPI010000067.1 GCA_028293175.1 Verrucomicrobiaceae bacterium
GAGTGATAGCGTCCTTAATGATGGGCAGAATTTCCGTGGCCGCCAGATACTTCAGCGGCCGCGTCATGAAGCTGCGAAGTTCTGCTGCGCCATCCAGTTCGGTGATGAGCGTTGCGATATAATCGAGATCGGAGGCGCGGGCGATGACTAGCAGCTTGTTAGTGCGGGGAATGGGGATGAGCTTAGGCGGCATGGAGCTGGCCTGCGGAGCATTGCCATACACGCCCGTGCGGGCGGCGGCGTTCTGTGGCACGCCTCCGGGCTGGCCAGGTATGGCATTGGGAACAGGAGCTGGCGTGGTCCCCCCGGATGATGATTTCTTGCCGCCGCTGCTGCCGCCCGATCCCTTGCCTTCGATGTCGAGGATATCGGCCAGAGCCTTCGCTACGTCATCAGCAGAGGCCCGTGTGAGCTGGAAGGAGCGCTGCTCCGTGGTCACCGGCGCTTTATCCAGGTCCTTGAGCAGGGCGATGATGTAGCGAATGGTGTTGCTGTTTTCAGTGATGGCCACACCGCGTGCATTTGGCAGAGGAGTCACCACTCCATAGGCATGGAGCTGCACCAGTTCGCTCAGAGTTTTCTTCAGGTCATCAGGCTCCAGGTATTGAAGGGGTTGAACGTAAGTGACGATGGCTTCACCGTTGTCCGGCAGGTCATCAGTCTTCATGATGACGGGATGCTCTGCACCGGGCTTGATGGCCGCGAGATTGAGAATTTTGACGAAGTCCTCACCGGCAGGAATGAAACCATAGCCGTTGAGCAGCAGGCTGCGTTCGAGGAAGTCGATGGCCTTCCTTTTGGGCAATGCGCCATGGCTGTCGATGGTGAAGGTGACCGCCTCAACGTTCATGTCGCGGATGACCTTTTTGCCTGTCCAGTCGGAGTATTTGTCGAGGATGCTAGGCAGTGGCGCGGCCTGGAAGACCACTTCCACCATCTCGGTGTCATCAATGGCATTCTCCACTGGGACTGCTTGCTGAGCGGGATCAACAACCACCGGATCAGGCGCTGCCTCCGGCTGCACGGCCACTGCTGGCTGCGGCGGCGGTGCCGGGCTTCCGGCTGGAGCCGAGACGGGGCTGCCTGAAACAGCGCTGCCAGAAGCGGACGTAGGGCCGCGGGTGGGAGAAGCAGTGCCTGCCGACTGGGTGACGGAATTCGCCGGGCCACCCGGGCTGCGGCCCCCATTGGGGCCTGGAAGCATACGACCGGGCGAGTGCATCGATCCGCCTGGGCCGAAGCCACGGCCTCCGGGCGGCACTGTGTTCGGGTTCTGGCCCGGCATGATGGCGGGCTGCTGCGGAATCTGAGCCAGGAGCATGCCGCTGAGCCGGCCTGCCGAAGTAGGCGCATAAGCCATGGACGACGCGTCTGGCACCGGGTCCAGCACCATCTGGCTCAGGCGCGAAGCGGAACTAGCGGCGGTGGAGACAGCAGTCTGGGCATAGGTGACGGCGATCAATCCCGCCAGCGCTGCAAGCGAAGTAACGAATGTGTTCATGAAAAGAATAGGACGGGCGTCAAGACGCGGGAGGAGAAGAGGGGATCAGGACGCGGCGGCGGCCGGGAGGGCTCGGCTGGTTCCCAGGAACACTCATGATGCCATTGGGTTGTTTCACACCCGGATTCATGCGCGGGATGTTGCCGCCGTTTTGGACGCCTGGATTCATGCGCGGAGCATTGTTGCCCCCCATGTTCTGATTTTGAGGCATCATGCCGGCTCCTCCTCGCTGTGCATTGGCTGCTGTCTGCCCTGGAACGCCAACACGACCTGCGCCTTGCCCTTGCATCTGTGGCATGCCGGGGGCCGGACGTGCAGGTGCAACACCGCCCCCATTGGGAGCAGCGGCGGCTTCGGGGAAAGTGAAAGTCGCAGGCGAGGGCTCACCGGCCTTCGCCACCTCCACGGACGACTTGTGCATGTCACGGTCGATATTGGCCTTGAGCAGCTTGAAGCCATCCTTGTCTTCGGTAGTTTTCACCCAGCGAATTTCCTGGGTCTTCTTGTTGCTGAGCAAGGCTTCCGGTTGGCCCTTGTCGCGGGTTAGGCCCTTGAGTTCCCAGTCTTCGGCGAAGCCAGGGCCTGGGGCAGGACCAGCCGGAGCCGTGGTCGCAATTAGAAAAGGATTGCGGCTCCAAGTGGCGGCATAGTGCTCTTCAGAGTAGGCCTGCGGAATGGCCTTGTCGTTTCCTGGCACCGGGGGTGCAGGTTCGGTGGCTGGCGCAGCCGGATCAGCGGCGGATGCCGCAGGCGGGGTTCCTGCGGGCGAGGTTTGATCCACGATCTCCGGCTGCTCCTGGGCAGGAGGAGGTTGCGGGGTATCTTGACCGGCTGCAACGCCGGTCACAAGGGCAAGCAATGTGAGCCAGCGTTTCATTTGGGAGTGGTGCGGTACCATTTCTGAATTTTGAGGTCGGAGACGATGACCAGCGAAGTGTCCTCAGGATTGTTCTTCAATGCGAGGCTTTTGATGCTGATAAAGGCCGCCGGCTTTTGCAGGTCGTACAGCCAGCGCAGCACTTTCTCCAGCGGCCCCTTAGCTTCCACGATCACCGTAGCGGACGTCATGCCGCCGACTTCTTCAGGCTCGGCAAGCTGCCGAAGGAGATTCAGGCCTTGCTTCTTGGCAGTCTGCTCCACCAGCTCATAGATCTTGTCATCGGCCTCGTTCCGGGAAGGATAGACTTCCAGTTTTGAATTCAGCCACTCAGAGCGCAGGTTCCAGAATTCCTTCTGCTTGAGCAGCTCTTCGGCCTCGGTCTTCCGAAGAGAAAGTTTAAAATCGCGCTCGTCGATGGACTTGCGCCATTTGCCCATCTGGCTGAACACGATCCAGCCACCGCCGATGATCAGCATGATCACGACCATCATCGCGAGGCGTTGTTCTCGTTGTGTCATGGATTGGTGGCTAAGTCAGGGGAGTTGGGGCTGCCTTCCGCACGGAAGGTCGCCTGGCCTGTGGCACTCATGATAGGGGTGGGGAAGTCCCATTGCAGCCCGGCAAAGGCTGGCACCCGCTTCAAATCTTCACGCAAAGCCCCGGCGAGAGCTTGGTTCGAGGCCTCTCCGCCGATGATGATGTGGCCTTCCTTGATGTCAAAGGTGGTGAGGCGCACGCCCTTTTCGGGCAACAAATTCGCCACCTGATGGAAGACTTCCACGGCGTACTGATCGGGTGTGACGGCGCTTTCCAGCGTTGCCCATTGCGTCTGCGCATCACGGATGGACTGCAATTCAGGCTCAAGCGCATTCAGCCGCGCGGTTTCAGCAGCCAGTCCGCGTTCCCTTGATACAAGACGCAAGGCAAAGGTGCCGAGAAGGGCAACAAGCACGAGCACGAATCCCGCCCCGGCCAGCATCATGGTCTGCTGCTGCTTCCGCTGCATACGCCGGTGCACGATAGTCTGGGGCAGCATGCGCCATCGCTCGGCGGGCAAATGCGGAGGCGTGGGCGGCTCGGTGGCCACCGGCAGTCCCAGCGCATCGGCGAATGGGGTTAAAGCTTCGGGGTGCGCTGCGGACTCGGCCGCCTGCTCAATCACCACTTCATTGACGACTGGAGAGATACCGCCCAGATCCAGGGCGGCTAGAATGCAGCGCATTTCTGCCGCTGCATCTTCATCCGCCTCGTAAGCAGAGAGAGCCTGGGCATGCACTGGCTCATTCTTCTCGTCCGGCACGGCCATCACAAGGCGCCCGGATTCTTGCCAGAGGCGGGCCTCTCCGTGCTTTAACGTATGGAAGCTGACTGAAGGCGCGTATTGGCCGTCCATCCCGCCCTGTAGCATTGCCGGGGGAATGACCGGCGTCTGCACCACCGTCCACGCCCGCTGCTCGCGCAACTCTTCGTCGCGCACCTGCACCTGGAAGTCCGAGGGGTCCAAGTTAGCAAGGCCCAGGCCTTCCAGCTCAAGCAACGCCGCCGCCTCGCGCTTGTCCGGTGCCATGGCAGGGAAATGCATGGGCACGGAAATCACCGAGCGCATGGGCAGCGCAAACCATCCGGCATTCTTGGTCTTGGAGTCGTCCAGGCGGGTGGCCGATCCTTTGCCACCTGCGCGCCAGCTTTCCAGTGTTGTCACACCGGGCAGGACGAAGGTTTCTTCGGAGGGTTTCATTTTTAGATTCTAGGGAGACAATTGATCCAATTTAGGGTGCTGAGTCTATCGCGCCCGCCACGGAGCGCAAGACAGGCTTGCAAGACGTAATGGATTCAACCGTGCCCTTTTGGCAACGTTTCCTCAGACACCTGCTGCCGCTGTTCGGCTCAATTTTAGTTTGGATATTTAGCATCCAAGTCTAGTATCAAGAACGAACATGTCTGTGATGAATCAACCGCTGTGCGAGAAACTCCGAACGGCCAGAGAGAGCCGGGGTCTTTCACTGGCGGACGTCGCGCATACTACACGCATTCCCATCTCGCGGCTCACGCTTCTGGAGGAGGGAAACTACGCGGCCTTTGGCAACATGGCCTACGCGCGCAGCTTCATCAAGGCATACAGCCGTTTCCTGGAAGTGGATGCGGAAAGCGTTATAGAGGGCCTTCCTTCACCTGTTTTGGGCGGTCCTTCGGACTATCGGCATCTCACCAGCTCGTATGGTCCTTGGATTCAGCAGCGTGGGGCTCAACTGCCTTCCTATGTGAATGCTGGGCGGCGCGGCTCCCCGGCCTTCACTGCCCTGGTGCTCACCTTGATTCTCGCCACAGGCCTGGCCGTCTATGCCTCGGTCTACGTCGTACCGGGCTTGGTACGCAAGAGCCAGAGCGATAATGAAGCGCGCACGGCTGCTACAGCTACAGTGACCAAACCCCTGGCTCCCAGCGTGCAGATGGCTCAGGCTTCCGATCCAGCGCATGGCGAGCCGACGACTGTCTATCTGGATGCGCTGCACCCCAACGTGACTTCTCGCCGCGCCATCCCCGTGGAGCAAAGCAAACCCGCAAAACCTCTGGCGCAGTAGTATTATCCGCTCATGAACTTCATCCGCCGCCGTTTCTTTTCCTCGCTGCTTCCGGCCTCGATTATTCTCGGTGCTATCTCCGTGCTTTTGTGGTGCAGCCAAGAGGCCAGGCAGGTGGCGGATGATGCCGTAGGCCTTGTTTTCACCTTTTTCACCACGCCATTTATTCTAGAGCCGACCATTGCCATCATTGGCCTCATGACGGTGCTAGTGATCAATCAGCGCCGGATGGACAGGGACAAGGACGAGTGGGTGGAGATGGAAGTGCCGGCGAAGCCGAAGGCGGCAAGCGGCCAGAACGGACCGACGTAAGGTATGGCGCCTCAAGCGCAGCCGAACTTTTCTCTAGTTTTTTCTTGCTGGTTAAATTCTTGTTGAAGAAACTGAAGCGTCTTCCCGTCGATTGTGCGGGTCTTTAGCCCATATCCCTCCGAAAATATGAAAACCAAGCTCCTCGTCGCCGGCCTTGCCGCTGCTTTCGCCCTCGCCTTCACCCCTGCCCAAGCTGCCAAGCCTGCTGCAAAAACTCCCGCGACACCTGCCGCTGAAAAGCCTGCTGACGCCAAGCCAAAGAAGGACACCTATCCGCTGTACGGCGAAGTCGTGGCCGTGACCCCCAAGCTGCTCACCATCAAGG
>JAQGPI010000095.1 GCA_028293175.1 Verrucomicrobiaceae bacterium
CAGGATTGGCTTATCCTCTGGTCTCCACGATCACCAGCGAAGGAGTGGGAGCACGGCGCCAGTGTGTGCTCTCCACCGGCACAATGCCGGAGGTGATTACCGTCTGGGAGCCGGGAAAGCGACTGGAGTTTGACGTGCTTGCAACCCCGGCGGCGATGGAGGAAACCCATCCCCTTGGCAAGGTGAAGGCAGCGCACGACGATGGCTATTTCACCTGCAAGCGCGGGCGTTTTGTGCTCATCGCACTGCCGGGTGGGCGGACACGGGTGGAGGGCACAAGTTGGTTTCAACACGATCTCTGGCCTCAGTTTTACTGGGCACCGCTGACAAAGGAAGTGGTCCACGAGGTCCACCAGCGCGTTCTTCTTCATATCAAGGCGCTGGCTGAACAAGCAGGGTGAGGCGTGCGCAAAAATCGCCCCTTGCTTGCTTAAGCACCACGGGGCATTACTGCGTCATTACATCTTCCTCTCTTCTATGATCAAACTTACCGGTATTGCAGACGAAGCAGGCGCGTCGCTGGACGTGCAAATCAAGGCTCACCAGGAACTCGGCTGGGATAGCATTGAGTCCCGTGGGGTGGAGATCGACGGCGTGAAGGGCAATCTGCACGAAATCCCTGATCCGGTGTTCGAGAAGGTGGTGGCCAAGTTGGAGGAGACCGGCATGAAGATCTCGGGCTTCGGCTCCTTGATCGGCAATTGGGCCAAGAAGATTGGTGACGACTTCAGCATCACGGAAGCGGAAATTTCCCGTGCGATTCCTCGCATGCAACGCCTGGGTGCCAAGCTGATCCGGGTGATGAGCTACGCGGTATGCAAGGACGACAAGGGCGCGGATCTTGAGGAACAGTTTGCTGACGAGCGCATCAAGCGCATGCGTGTCATCAACCAGCGCTTCGCCGATGCAGGCATCACGGTGCTGCACGAAAACTGTATGAATTGGGGCGGTATGAGCCCGACCTACGTAAAGCGGATGGCCGAGGCGGTGCCGGGCATGAAGTGGGTGTTCGATACGGGCAACCCGGTCTTCATTGATGATCGTGACCGCCCAGGCCACAAGCAGGACTCCTGGGAAATGTATCAGGCGGTGAAGCCCTTCATGGCACACGTGCATGTGAAGGACGGTCGCTGGGTGAAGGAGAAAAACGATGCGGAGTACACCTTCCCCGGTGAAGGCGAAGGCCAGACTGAGCGCATCATGAAGGACCTCGTGGATACAGGTTACAACGGCTACATCAGTATCGAGCCGCATGTGGCTGTGGTGTTTCATGGTGCAGGCGCAGCGGATGAGCTTTCGCCCGAGCAGAAGGCCAAGGAGCAGTACGACAGCTATATCAAGTATGGGCAGATGCTGGCTGCCATGCTGAAGAGGCTGGGCGCCAAGCTGAGCTAGCTTTTGTCATCCCTTCGTGACTGAAGAGAATTTCAACGCCTCGTTTCCTGAGACGCGCTGGACGGTGGTCCTTGCCTTGCGTCAGGGCGGAGACACGACGCTAGCCTATCGTGCTCTAGAGGAGTTGTGCGGCATCTACTGGCAGCCGCTCTACGGTTATGCGCGTCGCCTGGGCAACGGACCGGAAGACGCGGAGGACCTCACCCAGGGGTTCATGGAGCACGTGGTGAAGACCGAGATGCTGGCGACGGCAGATGAATCGGTGGGCAAGATGCGCAGCTTTCTGCGCAAGTCGTTTAGCAACTACATCCGCAACAATCATCGCGCCGCCGTGGCGAAGATGCGGGGCGGCGATGTGATTTCGGTGCGTCTCGAAACGCTAGGCCCGGTCGAGCTGGAAGTGGAAAACAATGCTATCGACAACGCCTCTCCCGATGCCCTCTACGACCGCCTTTGCGCACTGGCGCTGATTGAGGCCAGCCTGAGCCAATTGGAGGCTGAGCATAATACCAAGGCCAAAGCCGAAGTGTTTGCAGCCCTCAAGCCCCATCTTGATCCGAAGGACGGAGACGTGGTACCGCAGGAGATGCTGGCGGCGGCCCTGGGCATATCGCTGCCCAACGTGCGGACGACTTTGTTTCGCATGCGCCAGCGGTTTCGCGAATTGTTGCGCTCGCTGGTACGGGACACATTGGACAGGCCTACCGAGGCAGACATCAACGAGGAGCTCAAGTCGATGCGCGAGGCGCTGCGGCGCTCATAAGTCTCGCGACTTCTTTTTTCGGGCTCTTAGCTCTCTGGCCTTTGCCTCCCACATCGCGATGTCCTGATCGTGGATGTTGCGGCCAGTGGCGGCCTGCCATTTTCGGCAAATATCGGACAGAGTATCACACATCATTCGTACAAAATCATCGTCGCTCCAGGCGGCGGGATGATCCTGGGTTTCCTTCCAGAGTACGGATACGAGCTGCTCCGCTTCGTCGTGCCTTTTCAGGGCGCTCAGCAGCTTGGCATGCTCCATGTGATCATCAACCCAGAGGTTGCTCTCTGGTTTCAGTCGCCGCTGGGCATCTGTGCATTCCTCCCTGAAAGGCAGCGACTCCAGCAGTTTCCCGCCCTTCTCCCTCACCTCGGCGCTAGCACGCAGCGCATGCGGCAACTTCTCATCCGTGCCATTAACACGAGCGATGACCAACGCGGCATCCGTTGAGCGGATGGCTTCGTCGAAGCGTCCGTCGGCAACATACTGGCGAGCTAGCTCAATGCGCATTTCGATCAGCGGGTGGTATTCAGCTCCGCTGAGTTGCACGATCAGGGCAATGCTTTCTTCAAAGTAACGCGCAGCTTCTGCATGCTTGTTTTGCCGGGCTTCCAGGCGAGCAAGGCTAGTCAGGGTGGCCTGCTGCACAGCCAGCCGTTTTTGCATCGGCTTGGGCAAGAATTCCAGGCTGTGCTTGAGAGTGGTCGTTGCCTCATCAAAAGCGCCTATTGAAGTTTGGATCTCCGCCAACCGTCGGAGATAGGCCGTATCATCCTCGATCATCGTCCCTCGACCGTTTTGATGGCCTTTGAGGCTCAGCATTTTCTGCAGGGCCTCCTCGCCACGCCCAGAGCGGCTGAGCAAAATGGCATACTGGCTCATGGCATTGACCCATCCGCCACTGCCACGCTTGCCGATGGCTTCCCATTGCTGAACAATCTCCTCGCACATTGCTACAGCCTTGGGCTTTTCCCCCTGGCCAGCTTCTCCTTCGGCGATGCTCAGCTTCAGCGCCAGTGTACGCGGGTCAGCAGATCCGTACAGATTCTGCAAACAGCCGAGTTCACGGTAACGCAGGCTGAGCGCGCGGCGGTGATCGCCCATCGCAACATACACATCGGCGAGATGTTTATAAAGTCGCGCCTGCATCTCCGGCTGGCCTTGCAACGCCTCCAGCTTCTGGGCGCTTTGATCAAGAGCCAGTCGCAGTGCCTCGGGATTCTTGCCCTGATCAATGAGCTTTCCAGCCTGATCCAGCAGCCCCGATAAAAAGCCCGCCACGCCGATGGCCTTTTCGGATTCGCTTACAGCAAATTTCTGGCTGGCTTCCGCCTGAACTCGCAGCCGCTCGGCTTGCAGCCTGGCCTTCGATTCCTGAAGGAATGCATAAACGCTGAGCACGGTGGCCGTGATGAGGCTAGTGGTCACGAGGCAGATGCTGATGAACGCAGTGCGGTGCCTGCGAATGAGCTTGCGCAGGCGGTACATGGTATCCGGCGGGCCGGTATGAACGGGCTCATCATTGAGGTAACGCTGCAGCTCATCCGCTAAAATACTGGCAGTGCTATAGCGGCGCTCAGGATCCTTCTCCAGCGCACGCAGCGTGATCCAGTCGAGATCTCCCTTCAACTGTCTGGCGGAAAAGGGGGCACCCTTGTTCTGGGCTTTGCGTTGCCGCACGCGTTCGCTCGGAGGCTGCGCTTCCTCGTCGTGGATACGGCGCAATAGTTTGTCCACCGAAGTGCGGCTGCCGCGGTCCAGGATCATTGGAGTTGAGCAGGTGAGCAACTCGTAAAGGATTGCTCCCAGCGAGTACACATCCACGCGGATGTCCATGTCTCCGCCACCCAGCATCGCTTGTTCCGGCGCCATGTATTGGGGGGTGCCCATCACCATCCCATGCGCCGTGTAGGCCATGCTGTAGAGGTTGTCCTGCTCATCCGTCAGGGCCTTGGCGATGCCGAAGTCGATGACCTTGGGCACCGCTTTCCCATCCTGAGTGATGACCAGGATGTTCGAGGGCTTCAAGTCCCGATGCATGATGCCCTTCTGGTGCGCATGCTGCACCGCGAGACACACGTCAATGAACAGTTCCAGGCGGGCGCGCAGGCTCAGATGCTGCTCTTCCGCATAGTGCGTAATGGCGCGGCCGCGCACCAGTTCCATCACGAAATAGGGCCTGCCTTGTTCGGTCGCGCCAGCATCCAAGACAGAGGCGATGTGAGGATGCTCCATGCGCTCAAGCGCCTTTTGCTCGGCGCGAAAGCGCGAAACCACCCCCCGAGAATCCATGCCGGGCCGGATGATCTTCAGCGCCACTTCGCGCTTGATGGGCTCCTTCTGCTCCGCGTGCCAGACAATGCCGAAACCGCCCTGGCCGAGTTGCTTGATAAGCAGGTAGCGCCCGATTTGATCGCCGGGCTGCTGCTCCAGCGCCACCTCTTCATTTTCCTCCAGGCTGTCGCCCTCATCAATGGCGAGGTCTAGCAGACCTAAAGCCGATTGCGCGCGACCGCGCACGGCCGGTAGTTCAACAGGTTCAGAATCATCATCTTGTTCGCGCATTGGCCGTCATGATGGGGGAGAGAACGCATGAGATCAATGGTAACAGCAGCCAGCGCCGCCCTTGCATTTGAGGAAGGTTGCGCCACAGGGTCAGCCATGAACAGCATGACAGGATTTGGCCGGGCGGATGCGGCAGGTGAAGGCGTGACGTGGTGCGTCGAAATCAGCTCGGTGAAC
Source organism: Verrucomicrobiaceae bacterium (assembly GCA_028293175.1). GTDB lineage: Bacteria > Verrucomicrobiota > Verrucomicrobiia > Verrucomicrobiales > Verrucomicrobiaceae > CAINXC01. Next base: position 4,898 of record JAQGPI010000095.1, read on the forward strand.
CGCAAGCAGCTCGAAGTTGTGGCTGGCCTTCCACGGGAGCTGAGCGAGCTGGAGCAAGCGGTGCGCAACGAGGTGGCGGGCCAATGCTCACGTGGCCGGGTGAACGTGCATGTGCGCTGCGATGCAGCGCATAGCGGTAGCGCCCGTCTAAAGGTGGACGAAGTCTTGGCTCGCCAGTATGCAGCCGCCTACGAGCGCCTCGGCGATGTATTGAACAGACCCGATTTGCTAGGCTCGCTTGATCCCTCACGTTGGCCCGGGGTTATCGAGCTGGAGCGCACTACCGTGGAACCTCAAACCGCGTGGCCCTTGATTGAGAAGGCTTTGCGCGATGCGTTGAAGCCCTTCATTGCCATGCGTGCCGCTGAGGGCGCAAACTTGAAAAAGGACATTCAAAGTAGGCTGGACAAGCTCGAAAGCCTGCTGGGGGACATCAAATCCAAGGCAGCGCTAGTACCGGAAGCCCATCGCAAGGCACTGATGCATCGGCTTCAGGATGCAGGCCTTCCCGTTGATTTAAACGATGAGCGCCTTATCAAGGAAATCGCGCTGTATGCGGACCGCTGCGACATCAGTGAGGAGCTGGCCCGCGCGCGAAGCCATCTCGACCAGTTTAACAAATACCTTGCGTCCAAGGAGGCGATGGGGCGCAGCATGGACTTCCTCACTCAGGAACTGGGGCGTGAAATCAACACCATGGGCTCCAAGGCTAACAACGCCGAACTTGCCCATCTCGTAGTCGCTGCGAAGAGCGAGATCGAGAAGGTGCGCGAGCAAATTCAGAACGTGGAGTGATCTACTTCAGCGTCTTCAAGTAGGCCACGATATTGCGCACTTCCATCTTGGTGAGCAGCGAGGTCATCACCGGCATCGCGCTGGCGGGTTGAGTACGGCTGGCGACGTCGGCTTTAGCAACGGTGCTCGTGATGGTAGTGGCGGGCATGCGCAGCACGATCTCCTTGTCGGATTCCTTGGCCAGCAGGCCGGAGACGAGGGCGCCGTTCTTCAGCGTGGCGCTGATAAGACCGTAGCCTTCTGCGATCTCGGACTGTGGATCGACGACGGCTTGCAACAGATGATCCGGCGTGAGACGGGCGGCCACATGCGAGAGATCAGGACCAACCGAAGGAAGGCCTGCGGTCATGGTGTGGCACTGCATGCAAGCGGCGGTGGTGCTACCGCCAAAGATGGCCTTGCCTTCATCGGCGTTGCCGCCTTCCAAAGCAAGACTCCAGGCCCCGAACTTCTTTTTCTTTAGCTTCGAATCCACGGGCTTGAGGGCCTTTTTGAGATCTTTGGATTTGGTAGCTAGCGCGGCCTCGTAGATGTCCAGCGCCAACCCGTCGGGCGCCTTCCCCTCTGCAAGCTGAGCCGCCCATGTGCCGATGACCTTTTCCGCCTGACTGCCCCGCATATTGCTGAGCAGGACAAAGATCGGCTGCTGCTCTTCAATGACACCCCGCTTCAGTGCTGCATTGATGGCTGCATAGGTCTGCTTGTCCTCTGGCTTGGATTCCACCAGCGCGCTGATCGCGGCGACCCGCAGCGCGGGAAGCTCGGACTTCAGTGCGAGGGCAATGGCCTCCGGCAGCTTGGGCGCACGGGCCACGGCGATGGCTTCCAGGGCCATTGAGCGGATTTCCACCTCGGCCTTTTCATCAAGCGCCATACTGGTTAGCTTGTCGATGGCGGGCTGGTAATTCAAGGCCCGAACCACTTTTGCGGTGGCGGTCTGGATCGCGCGCGAGTTCTCGCTCAGCAAGGATTCGAAGCCCTTGGCGAACAGCGGCGCTACGAATTTCGCATCGCGTTTCGGTAGGTTGCGGTAGTTGCCTTGCACACGGTCAAAAGCCAGTCCGACGGGCCACAGGGCCAGCGTCTCCAGAGCCTCCGCACGCATGACGGACGGGGCTTCCTTGCGCAGCGCATAGTCCATCAGCCGGTGAGCAGAATCTTGATCGCCAACACGAATGTTAGCGCTGATGGCGCGGCGCAGGGCGGCTTCATCCGTGATGCCGGTTCTTTCCAGCAACTTGGCCAGCGCAGGCAGGGCTTCGGGAATGGACAAGTCATCGTGGATCGCACGAGCCGCTTCACCCACCACCGTGGTGTCGGTATCATTGAGGAAGGCGGCAGCTCCGGGGTCCGCAACCTGACGTGCTGCTACCACGGCGGTGAGGCGCACAGCTTTAGAGGCATGGGTAGCGAGCAAGGCCAGCCGCGCGTGATCGGAACCCGCGAGCGCCATCATGCCCCCATGGCGTACGAATTTGTCCTCATCATTGTTAGCCGCCAGCATGGTCACGGCCGGATCGAACTGCGCAGGCGAGCCCAGTTTGAAAAGCGCCACCCCCGCCAGCGAACGCACGCGGGGTGAGGGATCGGCAAGCAGCTCGCCGATTTGTTCCGCGGCGGGCTTATAGTCCGCATCGCTCATCATGCGCACGGTTTGCGCGCGAATCTCGGCGTCCTTGTCCGCAAGCAGCGGCAGGGCGTTCAGCATCAGCGTATTGTCTTTGCGACCAAGCTGTCCCAGGCCCCAAAGGGCATGGACTCTCGCCACTAGCGGTGTTTCGCCTTGCCCGCGCGATGCAATCAAAGTGAGCGCACCAAAATCATTGCGTCGCACCAATTCAAACTGCGCTTTGAGACGAATCCGCTGGTCCGCGTGGCCCAGCAGATCGGTCAGCTCGTCGTTGGTGTGCTTCGCCATGCCTTCAGCGATCAGCTTGCGCACACTTTCGCGCTGCGAGTCATGGGTTGCTTCGCCGTCATCGAGTTTCAGGACCCGGCCATTCTCATGCGGTGCCCACTCGTTATTACCCCAGTCAGCTCCGTAAAGCGCGCCATCAGGACCAAAGAACAGGCCGGTGATGAAAGGGCCGGTGAGCACAATTTGCGCGTCCTTCATCTTGAAGCCAGCGCCCACGGGTTCAGTCTTAAATGCCTGCACATCCTTTGATGACTCGGCAAGGAAGAAGGTGTTGCGGAAGCGCTCGCTCAAGGCCGTGCCGGGATTGTATTCCAGGCCGATGGGGCCCACGCTGAAGTTGTCCAGAGGCGGGGTGAAATAGGCCGGCTGATACTGCCCGGCCGCTACCGGCTTCCATAGGTTATCGACCAGCCAGGGGTTGTAGCCCGCCATCTCGCCCCACGAACGGTCGCTGCGATACTGATAGTGCATACGCCATGCGGAGTCGGAGCCCTCCATGATGTAAACGAGGCGTTCTTTATCTCCAAAATCACCGTCGTTATCCACCGTGAACAGATTGCCGTATTCATCGAAGGCCAGTTCCTGCGGATTACGCAAGCCATGGGCAAAGACTTCGAAACCGCTGCCATCCGGCTCGATGCGAAACACGCCGCCCTGGCCGGGATAGTAGATATGGCGGGCGTCCTTCAGCTTCACGCTGATGCCCTTGTCTCCCATGCTCCAGTAGATGCGGCCATCCATGCCCAGTGTGGGCCCGTGCATGTCGTGACCCCCGTAGCCGATGTGATAGCCCAGGCCGCGCACCAGCTCTTCCTTGGTCTCAAACACGCCGTCACCATCCTTGTCCGTCAGCTTGTAGAGGCTAGGCATTACAGTCACGTAAAGCGCGCCGTCGTGCCATAGCACCCCACCGGCAAGGCCGTTGCCCAGATCATTAAAGCCTTCAAAAGCGACGGTGCGCTTGTCTGCTTTTCCATCACCGTCGGTATCCTCCACGCAGATGATCCGTTCCTTTACCTTGGCCAGATCCTGCCACGTATCAGGCAGCTTCTTTCTGATCAGCGCCTGACGGTCTTCCGCGCTGGTGAGCGCCAGCGACTCCAGCAGCCAGGTCTTGTTCGTGCGAATGTCCAGCTCGCCGTTGTTGCGGCGGTTTGTGTGCGAGACATACACGCGGCCCTGGTCATCAAGGGCGATGCCGACGCTGCTGCCGGTCATTCCTTGTGCGGCAAATTCGGCTGCGCTCAAGGCGCCTCCTTCCTCGCGGGGGCGCGTTTTACTGGAACCCTCGGGCTCCTGAGCGCGGGCACAAAAGGCGAGCAGTACGAACAAAGAAAACAGGCGACAGGCGGTCATGGTGGGCGGCACTTAACGGAGACAATTCCACCGTCTTTGCAACGAAGGTGATGCGAATGCTTACGTCGCCGACAAAGCCAACGACGGCACTGTGACAATAAACTCCGCGCCCTTCCCCGGCTCGCTCCGGACGGATACCGTGCCATGATGGGCCTCGACGATGGCCTTCACGAGGCTCAAGCCCAGACCAAGACCGCGCTGCGTGCGGCTTTTGTCGCCACGGTAAAGCCGTTCCCAAATGCGGGCCTGCTCATCTGCGGGAACACCCATGCCCGTGTCGCGGACTGTAATGTAAATGCGGCCATTGCCGGGCTGGCAGGTGACGTGAACGCTGCCGCCTTCGGAAGTGTATTTGACCGCATTGTCGAGCAGGTTGGCAAACACTTGACGCATGCGCACAGCGTCCACCTGTGCCTCGCAGGCAGGGGCGAAATCTTTGGTGACGGTGACCTTCTTGTCCTCAGCGATCATTTCATACAAATCGACGGCGCTGGCGAGGATGTCAGGGATGGAGGCCTGCTCTAGATGAAGCTTCATTACACCGGACTCAGCTTCGGTGATGTCCATCAATGTACGCAGCATCACGAGCACCTTGTCGGTTTCTTCGACACAATCCGCCAGAGCCTCGCGAGCTACGGGATCAGGAGTGGTTTGAACCGCTGCCTCAGCAGTGCCACGCATGCGGGTGAGGGGAGTGCGCAGATCGTGTGCCACGTTGTCGAGAGCATCGCGCATGCCCTGAATCAGCGCCTGGTTCTTGTCGAGCACACGGTTGAATTCTATCGCAAGCTCCTCCAGTTCAGCCTTGCCGGAGCGGGCCCGTACACGGGCGGAGAAGTTGCCGGTATCAGTAATGGAGCGGGCGGTAGCAACGACTTCGCGAACAGGCTGTATAGCGCGATGAGCGAAGTAAGCGCCGCCCAGAAAACCTAACAGAATCATGGGCGTCATCACCAGCAAGAAGGTGCGCCGGAAGGGTTGCAGCACGTTCTCGCCATTGTTGGTGCTGCGCCCCACCTGAAGAAGTGAGCCATCCGGCAAATGCATGGAGGCGACGGTGAAATCATTCTCTTCATCCTTGGGAATGCGTAGCCATGCGGGTCGTGAGGCGCCTCCGGCCGGCTGCAATGAGGATTCATCAAAATGCAGCCAGTCATCTGGCACAGTGTAGAGCAGCACGCTACCGCGGTAGCCGGTCACGCGGACAAGAAACGGCCTCGCCTTGTCCACATCGCGGGTGCGTTGAACGAGATCACGCAACGCGGGCAGGCCACCATTGTCATACACTGCGGCACATTCCTTGAGCTTGGACTCGATCACCTCGCGGTCCTTGCGCTCCAGGGCTTTGGCAAGCAGCACGTACATCAGGCCGAATAAAATGGCAGCGCTGAGCATGAACAGCATCGCGTAGCCGAGGCTGAGCTCGACACTGAAACTAAGCCAACGCCCGCGCTTAACCGGGTTTGAGGACATAGCCGACTCCCCGGATGGTATGGATGAGCTTCACTTCAAAATCCTTGTCAATTTTCGACCGCAAGCGATGCACGAGCACGTCCACCACGTTCGTCTGCGGATCAAAACTGTAGTCCCAGATATGCTCCATGATCATCGTCTTTGTCACGGCGCGACCTGGATGGCGCATTAGCAGTTCCAACAGCGCGAACTCGCGCGATTGCAGTTCGAACTTGCGGGCACCCCGCGTCACTTCACGCGACAGCAGATCCATGGTGATGCCGCAGGCGCTGAGCGTGGAAGGCTCCACCACCTGAGTGGCCCGGCGGATCAAGGCCTGCACCCGGGCAAGCAGTTCAGAAAAGGCGAAGGGCTTGGTCAAATAATCATCACCGCCTGCTTGCAGACCCGTGACGCGGTCATCAACACTCGCCCTGGCGCTGAGAATCAACACCGGCGTGCGTACCTTGTCTTTGCGCAGTTCCCGGAGAAGAGAAAGGCCATCGAGCTTCGGCAGCATCACATCCAGCACGATGGTGTCATAGGTGATCGTGGCCGCCATTGCCAGGCCCTGCTCGCCATCGGCGGCATGGTCCACGGCAAAGCCGTTTTGCTTGAGCCCGTTCACCACGAAGCCGGCAATCTTGCTGTCATCTTCGATTACAAGGACGCGCATGGTTGGAGATACTTCGTTCATCGTTAACTGAAGTGGTCGTCTTTGTCCAAGAAAAGGCCCGGCTGCCTCACAGGAGACAAGCCGGGCCACGAATGTTAGTTGTTATTAGCCCACCTTACTTTGATCCACCACCACGTAGCGGCTGCTGCCGTGGCTCCAGACTTTCACAAGCGTGCGCTTGCTGGATGGCTTCGCACATTCGGCCACCGCCTGTTCGGCATTCTTGATGGCCACATGGTTGATCTCCGTGATCACATCGCCTTCGCGAATGCCCGCTTCATAGGCGGCGGAATCTTCTTCCACCTGAGTCACCACGGCGCCGTTGATTTTGGCAGGCACCTTCAGCTGTTCGCGGGTGGCGCTGTCCAGATCGGCCACGGCTACACCGTGGAGGGAATCTTCGGCGTTGCTGTCAGTGCTGGAGTTGTCCGCCAACTTATCGCCAGGCAGGGCTTCCACCTTCACGGTCAGCGTGGTGGTAGTGCCGTTCCGCAGGAGCTTCACAGGCACCGATGAGTTGGGCAGAGTCGCACCTACTTGCAGCTTCAGGTGGCGGCTGTCGGCCACATCCTTGCCATTGAAGGCGGTGATGAGATCGCCGCTTTTCACACCGGCTTTTTCAGCGGGGCTGCCTGGAGTGACTTCCGCCACCAGCGCGCCTTTGGCTTGTTCCAGCTTGAATTCCTTGGCCAGTTCAGGAGTGAGGTCCTGGATGTTCACGCCCAGGAATCCACGTTCCACATGGCCACTGCTGACCAGGCTCTCCATCACCCAGCGGGCGAGATTGGTAGGCACTGCGAAACCAATGCCCTGGTTGCCGCCGCTACGACTGAGGATGGCGGTGTTCATGCCGACCAAACGGCCGTCAATGTCCACCAGCGCACCGCCGGAGTTGCCAGGATTGATGGCTGCATCCGTCTGGATGAAGTCCTCATAGTCCAGGCCCATGGTGGCGCGGCCTTTGGCGCTGACGATACCGGTGGTAACGGTCTGGCCGATGCCGAAGGGATTGCCGATGGCAAGCACCATGTCGCCCACTTCGATCTTGTCGCTGTCGGCGAAAGTCACGGCGGGCAGCCCGGTGCCTTCGATCTTGATCACGGCCACGTCCGTCTTTGGATCACGACCAATCACCTTGCCGGTGAAGTCACGTCCATCGTTGAGCGAGACCTTGATTTCGTCGGCATTTTCAACCACGTGGTTGTTAGTGAGGACGTAACCATCAGACGTGACGATGACGCCTGAGCCGACGCCCTGCTGCTTCGGCATGCGCAACTGGCGCTGGCCACCGCGCAAATCGAAGCCGCCATTGCCGCCGCCGAAGAACTGGCGCAGATCAGGCATGCCCTCGGGCATTCCGGCAGGCGAGGCCTTGGCTTGAGATGAGACCGAGATCTTCACCACTGAAGGCGCGACTTTTTTGATCACGGGTGACAGGCTGGGGAACATTTTGGCGTTTTCCACCGCAGGTGTCTCAGTAACCGAGAGCTTGAGGGGTGGGTTCTTGTCCTTTAGCGCCGGGGTGAAGGCTAAAAGGGTACCGGAGAGCACCGTGACACCGGCGATCATGCCGGCCCGATGCCAGAGGGAACTGGTAGAGGATGAGGTGTTCATAAGGTTTGAAGGTGAGCGGTTGATATTGTGAT
>JAQGPI010000642.1 GCA_028293175.1 Verrucomicrobiaceae bacterium
GTGCGGGTATCCTGGCCCAGCACGGTGGTGGTCAGCAGGCGGGAATCCGACAAAGGGGTATTGCCCATGCTGCCGGTGGCGGCCGGAATAATGGTCAACGTTCCCTGGGCGCTGCGGGTCAGCGCGGTGGCGGTGAACTGCGTGTCAAAGCCTGCCATTGCATCCAGGCGGATGTAGCTGCCAGCGGCATAAGTAACCGTGGCGAGGGTCATGGTCGCGGCAGGGCCATTGGTATTGATCCGCAACGTGCCACCGTTGATCGTGACAGCGGTATCGCCAAAGGGCGTGCCTGCGGTCGCCTGGGTCATGAGCGTGCCGCCATTATTGATGGAGGTGGCATTGTGAGCGTTGGTGGCCGAGCCATTCACCGCACCACCGTTAAAAATCACGGTGCCAGGGCCGTTGATGGCCAGGGAGTTGCCGCTGTCAGGGATGGTGCCATAGACTGCGAAGGTCTTGCCTGCGGCCACATTGATCGAACCCGTGCCGGTCATCGTCAGGGTACGGTTGGTAATGATATCGTCCGTCACCAATAGCTGGCCGCCATTGAAGGAAATGCCGCCAGGAGCGACTGTCGTACCATTGATGGTTAGAGGCGTGATGTTGCCCAGGTTGGCATCATTGCTGATGCTGAGGACGCCCGCCGTGAGGATCGTCTGCAAGGCATTGGAGGCAATCGTGGGCCCGTAGGTATTGGTGCCGTTGAGCACCATGGTGCCCGCGCCGGTCTTGATCAGGGAGCCCACGCCGCTGATCACACTGCTGGCCGACTGGGTGAAGACCTGAACGGCTCCCACATCGAACGCACCGCCAATAGGTAGCGAAGGCGTACCCGTAGGGGTCGTGACGGTGGTGCCGGCAATACCAAAGATGGGGGCCATGCCGCTGAGCGAGAAGTCGCGGTTAGTCGTGTACGAGGTGTCCCACACACCATAGACGCCACCCGCGAAATTCACCGCGCCAGCAGGCAGGATATTGTCGGCCTGAAGCAGCAAGGTGCCCTGATAGAGGTTGGTGCCGCCGGAATAGCTGTTCCCGGTGTTGGTCAGCTTGAGAATGCCCGCGCCCACCTTGCTAAAGGCGGCGGCACCAGAGACCACGCCGGTCATCTCGACGATGCTGGTGGTGCTGGTGGCGGCGATCAGGCGCTGGGATACATTGCCCAGGTTGACGTTGCCACTGAGCTTCAGATGGCTTGAGTTCGTGGGTCCGGAAGCAAAGAAGGCATCCGCGGCATAGGCGCCCGAGGCATTGCCGGCGGCTCCGACCACACTACTCGTGAAGTCGATGTTGTTGGTGACATCAAATGGCGCGAGCAGGGTGCTGATGCCGGTGGAATTGGGCTGCAAAGTACCGCCATTGAAATGAATGGTTCCATTGCCGAAGGCTCCCGCCATGCCGATCTGCGCCACACCGTTGCCATTGATCGTAGTGCCGCCGCCATAGGAGTTGGGAGTGTTCAGCACCACTGTGCCGCCGCTGCCCACCAAGTTCGCGCCGGGAGTGCCGGTAACTGAACCGATGGTCACCGCATTGCCGGCACCTGTCAGCACTTGCGTGTTCATGTTCAGGGTACCGCCGCCGGTGCCCAGGCGATAGGCTCCGCCAACACCCACTCCCAGGCTGGAAGCGATGTAGTTACCAGTGCTGGACGAGCCGAGGTAGAGGTTCGTGCCAGCCATTGGGGTGGTCAGTGCCGTGGCGAAACCAAAGGCATCCACCGCAATCGTGCCGCCGCCCACGCCAAACGAAACACCGGCAGGAAGCGCGCCATTGTAGCCGAGACCGAGAATCGCGATGCCGAAGCTGTCGGTATTGAGGGTGATGGTGCCGCCGACATTGTTTGGAGCGGCGAGACGGAGCACTGCGCCGGGATTCACCGTGGCAGCGCCGCTAGTGATGGCGTTGGCATTGCCCACCAAGCTTTCCAAGATGCCCTGTTCGACCGTCACCGGGCCGGTATAGGATGAACCGCCGCCCAAGGACAGGGTGGCCGGACCCGTCTTGCGCAAGGAAGGCGTAGTGCCTGCAAGCCCGCCATAGACACGCAGGTCACTGCTCGTGGCGGTGAAGAGGGTGGTCTGTGTGCTGCCGTTCAAGGTGAGAGCGCCGATGATGTTGTTGGCATTTGCTCCCTGAACACCCAAGGCCGTTGCGGTCGAGGCGAGAGTCACAGGCCCCACCGCAGCAGTGCCGATCTGCGCGCTGATGATGGCATTGCCCGTGAGGCTCACGGGGTTCTGCACAAAGGTGTTCGCAAGAGTGGCCGTGAGGTTATAGGCACCGCCCGCCATAGCCACTGCTGGGCCGGGATTCAGGACCGAGCCGCCGAGGGAGTACTGGTTGCTGATGCTCAGAGTCCCGTCCGTGATGTTGACGGCGGTGTTGAAGTTGTTGGCGAGCAGGAGATCCAGACGACCGAGGCCCTTCTTGGTAAAGGAAGTGGTCGCCGACGGCAGGCTGGCTCCAAAGGTGATGATGTTGTTCGGGCTCTCTACATCCACGGTGCCGGAAGACCCTGTGAAGGTGATCACACCGTTCATGGTGGTGTTCACCAAGCTGGCTCCAAACGTGAGGGTGTTGGATGGATTGGTAATGGAAATCGGGTTCGCCAAGGTGCGCAGGGTGGTTGTGCCAATCGGGGTCGGACCTGCGCCCATGAGCTTGGTGCCGTCGCCACTGACGAGGAGCGTGCCCAGGCCGAGCGGACTGGTGGTGAGTGTGGTGGTGCCCACCACACTTGGAGCCGAATCCGCAGTGTAGATCAGCGAACCCTGATTGAGGTTTACGCTGGTGGAACCCAAAATCCCGAAGGTGCTTGTACCGCCCAAGGTCAGGCCGCTGGTGCCCATCTTGGTGATCACATTCGTGGCTCCCGCGCCTGAAACCACACCGGAAATAATAAGGCCCTGGGGAGAGGTGCCAGTGGTGGTGATCGTACGGTTGCCGTTTCCGAGGCTGATTGGACCAGCGATCGTGGGAACGGAAGCAAGATTGTCGTTATTGGAGTTCACCGCTCCCGTAATGGTCAGCGTGCCTGCGGCAGTGCTGCTCGCGATCAACGTAGGCGCATTGTTAACCAGGGTGATGGTGGTGTTTGTCGCCCCACCGGTGGCGTTGGCGGAGAGGAGGAACTGCGTGGGGCTGAGGATGCTGATGATCGTCGCGCCGCCGGGAATATTGGCACCCGTCACCACTTGACCTACCGCGAGGCCCACCGTGGAAGTGACTGTAACGAGGTTGCTGGTGTTCACCGTCGTGGAATTGGTCAGCGCAGCCGGTGTCGCTACTGCCGTACCGTTGAAGCCGCCAGAGTTGTTGAAGTTAAGGATGCCGGACAGCGTGTTGTTGCCCGTGTACGTCAGGAGGCCCGCGCCATTGATGTTGATGTTGGTCGCTGCGGCGATCTGGCCACTGTTTGTACCCATCGTCACCGAGGCATTGTTGATCGTCAGACCCACGGTCGCGCCTGCTCCTGAGCCTGCAGGAACGGTTGTCACGCCCGCGTTTCCGCCCAGGATCAGCGTGCCGCTGTTCACAATGGTGCCACCAGTGAAGGTGTTGTTACTGGACAACGTCAGTGAGCTGGGGCCGTTCTTCACCAGTGTAAGAGCGCCAGTGCCATTGTTGGCGATCACGCTGCTGATGGTGGCGGTGTTATTGGTGTAAGCGAAGAGTTCTGCAGCCGTGTTAGCACTGGCTCCGGCGCTCAAGGAGCCGCCGGTGATGGAACTGGCCGCGCCGTTCAACAGGAGGCCGCCCGTGCCAAGCGTCAGAATCTCGCCAGTAGTGATGGTGATGGTGGAAGCTGCGGAAACACGCAGGGAGTTGATCGTCCGGCCCAAGCCCGCCACGGGCGTGCTTGCGGGCACCGTCACGCTGGCAGCTACTGTGATGTTATCAGTAGCACTGCCTGCGGAGAGAGCCGCTGTGGAATAGGCAGGGAAGCCCGCAGTGCCCAGCGCGCCCACGCCTCCCCGGGCGGCACCGCTGGCCACATAACCGGCGAAATCGGTACCGGCGACCGTTGCCCAGCCGCCGAGAATGCCATTGTTGGCAGTCACCACAGCGGTAGTAGCCGTATTGGTAGTGCCATCGTTGATCTGGGTAATAAAGGTCTGCGGAGTGCCTACGCCCACTTGTCCGAGATTAGCATTGGGTCCGGTGCCGGTGAAGTTCACCGCACCACCTGTGCCGGCCAGACGCTTGAGAGTGCCGATAGTCAGCGTGGTAGGCAGCACGGTGCCGGTCATCGCAGCGGTAGTGATGGTGTTCTGACCAGTGATGGTTAGCATGGCACCGCCAGAGGTAGCAAGGCTGGCGGCGGACTGGGCCCCGTTGTAGTTCAGCGTGGTGCCAGTCAGAGCGATGTTGGTGCTGGCGGGAATGCGGTTGGCAATCACGTTGCGGCCTTGGTCGCTAAGGGGGAGGGTGGCGAAATTCGCAACCACATCATTGGTGGACAACTGGCCCTGATCCTGTAGCACGAGAACGCCGCCACGGATGGTGGTGGAACCGTTGTAGGTGCTGGCGCTGGTGAAGGTACTGGTGTTGTTGCCGGACCGGACCAGATTGATGTTGCCGCTGATGACGCCGCCAAAGGTGCCGCCGCCAGCCGAGGTCAGCGTGGCGTTCGCACCCGTGTTGGTGATGGTGCCGCCAGAGCCTGGAACGGTGTTGGTGGCGCTAATCACGTTGAACGCCTGATTCTTGCCCTTTAGATCCAGAGTGCCCTGATTCATGATCAGGCTGGTGGTGGAAGGCCGGTCAGCGCCAACGATCACTGGGATGGTGTTATCCACACCGCTGTTAAGGTTCACCGTACCGGCGTTCACCACGAAGTTGTTATTGATGAAGTACTGGGGCTTCAGGATGTTGAGCGTACCGGCACCGGCCTTGACGATCTGGTTGGTTGTCTGAATGTAGCCGCTGAAGTCCAGTGCGTTCACGGAGTCCACCTGATGGATGATGAGCTGGTTGCCGCCGGTGTTGAGCAAGCCCCCGGTGAAGCCGCCCGCGGCATTCACGGTAAGGAAGCCACTGGAGCCCATGGTGAGCTGGGAAGCATTCGAGATGGCGGTGAGGCCGCCACCGCTGCTGAAGGTGAGGCTGTTGGTGGTGAGGTTGCCAAACACCTGGCTGGTGCTGACGCCGATGTTGGCATTGGTAGCAACGGTGCGATAGATGCCAGGAGCCAGTTCAGCGTTGGTGAGGGGACGGAAGCCGATGCCACTGGAATAGGTAAGGAAGCCAGTACCAGTGCCGGTGGCGCTGGAGTCACCAATGGCATCAGGGCGGATACCCAGAGTGGTGGAGCCATCGCCCGTGCCACCGCCGATCAACTGCAGGTTGCCAATGTTCAGCATGCTCGCAACACCCGCCGTACCGGCGGCGGCAGTGCCGAGGCCGGTGCCACGCACCAGGAGTGATTCGCCGCCCACCTGATCGGCCAGACGACCAA
>JAQGPI010000166.1 GCA_028293175.1 Verrucomicrobiaceae bacterium
AGGGCCGTTCTGCTTCACGTGGTGGATGGAAACAAAGTTTCCCGAGAGTACGCCGCCCCAGATGGTGTGATAAAGGAAGGTGCGGTCGCCATTGCCCTTGGTGTCGGGCTGGATCACGCAGCGCAACTCACCGTGGTGTCCGTTGCCTTTACTGAGCCAGGAGCCGATCCAGGGGCCTTCCATACTGTTGGCAGGGATCGGTGCGGCGGTTGCGGTTTTCCACGCTTGGTTGAACGAACTGCCGCAACCGCACAAAGCAGAGGTGACGGCCAGGAGCAGCACCAGGAAACCGGAACGGAGCATCTTCATCGTGGATTTTTTAAACGTGCCCTAATGCGTGAGTTTGCAAAGGAGAAACCATTTGCAGCCATTGCAGGCGGCGGGCACAGGCATTGCACTCATGATCGCTGCTTTCCAAACCGATGCCGCCCTGCTGGCCGACGTCCATACCGCCAGCACGGAGTGTGACCGGCTGCACCTATGGTGGCTGGGTCAAAGCGGGTTTCTGCTCAAGCATGGCGGTAGTTTCCTTCTGCTCGATCCTTACTTATCGGATTCGCTCACGCTAAAATACGCTGCCACAGACAAGCCGCACGTGCGCATGACGCAGCGCTGCATCGCGCCTGAAGCACTGGATTTTGTGAAGCTGGTCGCCTCCAGCCATCAGCACACGGACCACTTTGATGAAGCCACGCTGCTGCCGCTGGCGGAACACGCGGGCGGCATCACGCTGCTGGTGCCCGCGGCGGTGGAAGACCAGGCGCGGGCGCGGGTTGATGGTCATCCACGCATTGAGTTCATCCCGCTGAATGAGGGCGAAAGCACGATCCTGGATGGCTGGTGGATCAGCGCCGTGGCTGCGGCGCACAATGAGGTGAAGCACGATGACGAAGGCCGCTGCAAGTTCCTCGGGTACGTGATTCAGCGTGGAGGATTCTCGGTGTATCACAGTGGTGATACACTTTGGCATCCGGGGCTGGTGGCTTCGCTGCTGCCCTTTCAATGCGATGTGGCGCTGGTGCCAATCAATGGCAACAAGCCGGAGCGCCGGGTGGCGGGAAATTTGAATGGCACCGAAGCTGCGGCCTTGGCGAAGGCCATTGGCGCGGGGCTGGCGGTGCCGCATCACTTCGATGGATTTGAATTCAATACCGAAACGCCCGACGAGTTCCTCACCACCTGTGCCCGGCTGGCGCAACCCTGCCAGGTCCTGCGCAGCGGCGAACGGCTGACGTTGCAAAAGTAGCCGCACCTTCCACCTTCGAACCATGCATTACCTCCTGGCCGATGACGGCTGCGAACCTTTCCTTCTCGATGAGCTGAAGCGTGCCCATCCCTCGGCGGCCAGCGAGGCGGATGGCCCGCAATGGATCACTACGGATGCACCGCTGGAGGCCCCGCTGGTGTTTGCCCGGCAGGCGTTGCCGAATGCGGCGCGCACAGAGGCGGCCTCTATCAATGCCTGGGCGGACAAGCTCATCGCGGCGGTGATGGAATCCCTGCCCGAGGGCCAGCCCTGGCGCTTGCAGATCGTGCCCTGCTACGGCGACGACAACAAGGCAGGCTTGAACCGACGCGACCTCATCATGGCCTCGTTGCGCGAGCGTTTGCAGAAGCGTCGGCGCTCGCTGTTGCGAACACTTGAGGCTGCGGATGTAGAAACACCATTCACGGAGCAGACCTCTATGGTGCAGCTTTATTTGATGGCACCAGATCAGGGTATTCTATCCGTGGCACCTGCGCCGATGCCCTACCAACTGCGGCGCAATCTGTGGCCTTTCCCCAAAGGCGAGCTGCTGATCGCCGTGGACAAGACCGCGCCCTCGCGCGCCTTTGCTAAGCTAGTAGAGGCGGAGCAGCGGCTCGGCCTGCTTATTACCAATGGCGAAACGATGGTGGATCTGGGTGCCTCGCCTGGAAGCTGGAGCTATGTGGGCATCAATCGTGGCGCACGCGTGACCTCAGTGGATCGCTCGCCTTTGCGTGATGATTTGATGCGTCACCGACGGCTCGCCTTTGTGCAGGGCGATGCTTTCAAGTTTGTGCCGGAAATCCCGGTAGACTGGCTGGTGTGCGATGTGATCGCCGCGCCGGAGCGCAACATGGGCCTGCTCATGGACTGGGTGCGCAACGGCCACTGCCGCCGCTTCATCGTGACGATCAAGTTCAAGGGGCACGCCGAATATGCCATCCTGGATGAGCTCAAGGAAGTGATGCCCGGGCTGTGCTCGGAGTTTTATCTCACGCGTCTGTGCGCGAACAAGAACGAGGCTTGTGCGTTTGGGGTGGTGAAGTAATGTCATCCGCCGAGAGGTTTCTAACATGCGCTTGTCTCTGCTCGTTCTTTCGTTGTGCGCCTGCTGTTGTCTCAGTGCGGCGGATGTTGGGGATTTTAACGAGGACACCGATCTGCTGATGAAGATCAGCAAAGGGGTGACCACTTCAAAGCGGGAAGGGCTGACTCCTCGCATCTATTCTCATAATGGATCGAGATTCTCCTATTTTCTCAGTTCCATTTCGTATCTTGGAACAATAGAGCACGGAAAGGAGAAGGCTCTGTTGGCCACCGTAGAGTTTGTCCGCTCTTCCGCCGAGCGCAGCATTTACCCTTCTTCTTGGCGATCGCATAGTTTTCTCGTGTGCCTCACTGCGAATTTTAAGCTGAAAGAGGTCGTCTCCCTGATTCCTGGACATTTGTACCTGAACGATGGCAAGCTGATGAGTGTCACGAAATGCGAAGATGGCCTGCCAACGGCATCCGAACAAATTGCGGACTTTACCGTCTTTAATGAAAGAACGAGATCCCAAGGTTTCCCGATCGAGGGAAATGGACTGGTGCTGGAATACCCTTTTTCAGACCGGATCGAGAAGCCGAAAGACTCCGCGAAACCCTGATAACCACTGTCGCGAAGATGGCAGTGCATGATGTTTCAAACTGAAGGGGTGAGCTCAAGGAAGTGATGCTGGGGTTGTTGCTCGGAGTTCTATCTCCCGCGCCTGTGTGCTAACAAGAACGAGGCTTGCGCATCTGGCGTGGTGCGGGGGCGGAGTTTCGAGCGGGGCGACCAGAGGAGGGTGAACACTCCTGTCGGTATGGAAAACAAAGGGGCGAAGCCACGGCTCTCTTTTTTTGAAGCTTCTCAAGGAAGCACAAGGGACTACGAAGCTGATAAGATAGGCGGCTCCGGCCGCAGGTTTATTGGTAACCGGCAAAAGTGCCGGCGCTCCTATCCCCGCCTACCCTTCTCCCGCCGTGACTCGAAGGTCATCGCCTTCGCCGGGTCCATGCGTTCGTAGTCTGCTTTGGAGGGACCGCCGCCGAACTGCCTCCAGTACTGTGCGGCAAAGGGGTTGAGCTTGGGGCCAAGCGCCTTTTCGTTGATATCAATGTGGCCGCGCAAGGAACTCCACCATGCATCATACGCGGTACTCAGTTCGGTCACCACCTCGGGCTTTGACCCGGCGATGTCGCGGCTTTGAGCGGGATCGTCGATGACATCGAAGAGTTGCCAGTGCGGGACACTGTCCGGCGCGGCTTTGAGGCCACGCTTGGTTTCGTTCACCAGCGTGTAGCGGGTGTTGCGCACTGCACAGTTGTTGAACTTCGCCTCGTCAGGATCGGTGCCTTTAGGCCAGCGGCCCACATGGGTGAAGAGATGGCGGTCCTCCCACGGAGCGGAAGGGTTTTCCAAAAGCGGCAGCAGATTGCGACTTTCTTTTGCCTGCTCTTGAAGGTTAGGCGGCAGCTCCGCGCCTGCGAGGGCGGCCAGGGTGCGGAAGAAATCGAGATGAGTCGTGAGCGCCCCGCAGTCGGCGGGCTTGATGGCGCCGGGTAGGCGCCAGAAGGAAAAGCCGCGCGTGCCGCCCAGCCATGGGCTGCCCTTGGCCCCGTGCATGGCTGCGTTGAATACCTTCACCCCGGCGGTGCCGCCATTGTCATTGATCATGATGACAAGCGTGTTCTTGTCTAAACCCTTGTCTTCCAACCATGCCATCATCTTGCCCACGTTAAGATCCAGGTTGTGGATCATGCCGAAGAAGTTTGCGCTGTCTTCATCGGGAGTCTTGCCCGCATACAGCGCCACGTCTTCAGGCTTCGCGTTGTAAGGGCCGTGAGGAACATTCGTGGCCAGCCAGCAAAGGAACGGCTGCTGCTGATCCTTGCGGCCACCGATCCATTTTTTGCCTGCTCAAAAAATACATCAGTGCAGTAGCCATGCGTCTTCTGAAAGGTGTCGTTGTGCAGGATGGCAGGATCAAAGTAAGTGTTGCCAGGCGCATCGCCGCAACTGCCTGGATAGCTCTGGCCGATGCCGCCGCCGCCGTGGATGAAGACTTCATCAAAGCCCCGCTTGCCGGGTTGGTAAGCCTCTTCGTCCCCTAAGTGCCACTTGCCAAAGCTACCCGTGGTATAGCCCGTTTTTTTCAGTACCTGGGCAATGGTGGTTGCGGCGGGATCGAGCCGCTCGCGCTCCAGAATGGTATGGGTGACGCCGTTGAGAAATTCATGGCGGCCGGTAAGCAGGGCCGAGCGGGTGGGGGCGCAGGTGGGGCTGTTAAACCAGTTGGTGAAGCGCAGGCTTTGGCTGTGGAGCTTGTCAATGTTCGGTGTCTTAAGGATCGGATTGCCATGCACCGAGAGGTCACCGAAAC
>JAQGPI010000205.1 GCA_028293175.1 Verrucomicrobiaceae bacterium
CCTTGAGGCCTCCCTGCATGTTGTTCCAGCAGTCATCGTTGTCGAACCAGGTCTTGGTGAAGATGAGCATCTGCACGTAATGCATGAAGTCTTCCGGACGCATGGTCGCCTTGCACTTCTGCATATGCTGCCAGGTGTAGAGGCCGAAGCGGTCTTGCCGCGCCCAGGTACACATGAGGATGGCAGATTGCACCTTGTCCGGGTGGCGCAGTGCGAGCTGCTGGGCGACCACGGAGCCGAGTGAACAGCCGACGACACGGGCTTTCTTGATGCCCAGTTCATCCATCAGGCCAGCATAGTCATCAGCCATCATGGCGCTGGTGTAGGGGCCTTCCGGCTTGTCGGTGAGACCGACACCGCGGTTGTCGCCAAGGATGCAGCGGAAATGCTTTTCCCAGGCCTGCGCATGAGCGTCCCACACGCCGCCTGGGGCGGTGACACCCATGATGCAGATCAGCGGATCGCCGGAGCCGCGTTCATCATAGTACATGTTGATACCGTTGGTCTTGACGTGGGGCATAATGGGGAAGGGGAGTGAAGGTTGAATCCGGGCCGCAAAATTTAGCGGAACCACTCCTCCACGCCAAGGGGAAAGTACGTAGTTTTGCCCCCTTGACGCTCCCTGGTTCCCACGGACCTTTGCGCCTATTTTTATACCCCTTATGAAGCCCACTCTCCTCATTCTCGCTGCCGGCATGGGCAGCCGTTACGGCGGTCTCAAGCAAATCGATCCCATGGGCCCCAACGGCGAAACCGTGCTCGACTATTCCGTCTTCGACGCCCTACGCGCCGGTTTCGGCAAGGTAGTTTTCGTCATCCGCCGCGACTTCGAGGACGTGTTCAAGAAGCAGGTGGGAGCGAAGTTCGACCAGCGTATCCCGGTGGAATATGCCTTCCAGGACATGACTGATCTGCCCGAAGGCTTCACCGTTCCTGAAGGCCGTAGCAAGCCCTGGGGCACCACGCACGCCATGCTGGCGGCGGAGTCAGTAATCAACGAGCCTTGCGTGATGATCAACGCCGATGATTTCTACGGTCGCGATGCTTTCGCGTCCATTGCCGCTCATTTGCAGTCCGCTGCGGCCGAGGCCAATGGCAAGAATCAATACTGCATGGTCGGCTTCAAGCTGAGCAACACGCTCTCCGAACATGGCAGCGTGGCCCGTGGCGTCTGCACCGCCGACGAGAATGGCCTGCTCACTTCGGTCACGGAGATGACCAAGATTTTCAAGACAGAGAGCGGAGCGGAAAACCGCGAGGTGGAGGGTGCCTATGTACCGCTCACAGGCAATGAGCCCGTGTCCATGAACTTCTGGGGCTTCACGCCAGCGATCTTCCCGCAACTGCGCGAAGCGTTCGTGGACTTCCTGAAGAAGGAAGGCAACGAGCAAAAATCCGAGTGCTACGTGCCCAAGGTGGTAGACGTGCTGATTCGCGAAGGCAAGGCGGACGTGACCGTGCTCCCCACCACCAGCAAGTGGTTTGGCGTAACCTATCCTGAAGACAAGCAGGATGTGGTGTCGAGCATCCAGAAGCTGGTAAACAACGGTGATTATCCAGCGGCGCTTTGGGCGTAAATAGCTGGCCCTAACTCAAAACCCTAACGCCAGAAGGTTTGTGCCTTCTGGCGTTTTTTATTTCCTCCACGTCTGCAATGCTGGCATTCTCGCGCCGCCCGGGTTACACATGGGGCCTATTCTCCCATGAGCCGCATCCTGCTGGTTGACGATGAACGTGACATTATTGACCTCATTGCCCTGCACCTCCAGCGCGAGGATCACCAAGTGTTTGCCGTCGGCAACGGACTCCGTGCGGTGCCAGCAGCGATCCAGCATGAGCCGGATCTGATTGTACTCGACTTGATGCTGCCCGGAATGGATGGCATTGGAGTGTTCCGTGCACTGCGGGCCGAACCCAAAACGCGGGACATCCCAGTGATCATGCTCACCGCACGTGCCATGGCTGGCGATAGGATCGCGGGACTTGAGACGGGAGCAGATGATTATCTGACCAAACCCTTCAGCCCCCGCGAGCTGCTGCTTCGCATTCAGGCAGTTCTACGTCGCAGCCAGAAGGTCACATCTGTGAATGAGCTGAGACTTGGGCCATTCCATCTCGATAAGAAAAACCTTGCCCTCTATTTGAATGGCGAGACCATCGACCTGACGCTCACCGAGTACAAGCTCATGGCCTTGTTCATGGACAATCCCAACGTCTTGCATTCGCGGGGCGAGTTGCTGACTAGCGTGTGGGGTTATCACGACGATACTAACACCCGCACGCTAGACACGCATATCAAACGTCTGCGCGAGAAGCTGGGCGCGCTGGGCGAGCACATCGAAACCATCCGGGGTCAGGGCTACCAGCTCGTTTTGCCAGTGGTTCCTTCCCCATGATCGCCGAGCTGATTGCCATCACCGCCGTGGTCTCCACAGCATGCTTCGCTTGGCGCGAGCGGAGACAGCGTGCTGCCTGGGCGGCTGGAATGGAAGCGCTGGAGGCGACTCTCAAGGAACGCGAATTCATCGCCCAGCAGGACGTCCGGGTGCCGCAAGCATTGGTCGTCATGCTGCCAGACGTCAAAGCCTTACTGGCAGGCAAGGCTGCGCTTTTCGGCCAGTCGCAGCTTCGGTTGCTGTATGAAACGATGTTCAACGAACTGCGCCATGGCGTGCTCGTCACCAGCGCGGATTTTACCATTCAGTTCGCCAATCGCGCCGTTGCTACCTTGTTCCCCGGCACGGACCCGCAGTCGCGTCGAAAGCTAATTCAAGAGTTCCGTGATCATGAACTCGACGCCTTGGCCCATGAGGCTCTTGCCCAGGACGCTTTGCGCTCGCGCCATGTCCGTCGCCAGACCGACAGTATGGAGGAGCGTGTGTACTTTGTCGAAGCCGCCCCCTTTCCTGGTCCTCAGGGCCGTGGTGTTTGGATCCTGATCGAGGACGTGACAGACCGCCTGCTGACGGAGCAAATCCGCAAGGACTTCGTGGCCAATGCCTCGCACGAACTGCGCACACCGTTGACGATGATCAATGGTTACATTGAGACTTTGCAGGATGGCTTGCTCGACAATCCCGAGTTTGCCCGCCGCTGCCTAAACGTGATGGAGAAGCACGGCAAGCGCATCGCCCGCATCGTAGAAGACATGCTTGCCATCTCACGCCTGGAAAGCAGTGATGCCCTGCTGAAGATTGAGCCCTTCAAGGTGCAGGACTGCGTCGAGGATGTATTAGAACATCTCACACCTATCATTGAGTCACGCCAGCCCCATATCAGTCTGCGCTTTCCTTCGGATG
>JAQGPI010000213.1 GCA_028293175.1 Verrucomicrobiaceae bacterium
TGGCCGGAGCGGTGACAGCTAGGGTCTTGAGATCAGGCTTGGCGGCAAGTGGTGCTGCTTTGGCACCTTTGGCATCGCCCCTGGTCCCCTTCGCTGTCTTGGGATCGGCGGGCTTTGCACTCTTGGCGTCAGGCCCAGCCTTGCCATCAGCGTCGTCCTTGGCCTGCTTGCGCATGTGCACTTCAAACTCATCACAGGTGATGTGGAATTGAGGGCTGTCCACCACCACATTGCCGACGAAAACGGCAATGTTATTGGTCGAATCGAAGAAGGTGACGTCGCCGGTAATGATCGTCTGCTTGGTCTCCGGGCCATTCGGCTCCGTGAGCGGCTCAGGCTTGAGCGGCTTTGGTTTTGGCGTGCCCTCGGGAGCGGCGTCCGCAGGCTTCTCGCCGCGCTCAGAACCAGTGGGAATCTTCAGTGCCGGGGCCTGATTTTGCGCCAGCAGCGCCTTGCCTTCAGGTGACATGCCTTGGAGGGCTTCCGCCATGCGCTTTTGGCCGGCCCCCTCGCGGGCAGCCTGCTCTGCGTTCACTGGTTGGGCGAGTTCACTGCGTGCCTGAGCGGCGGTCTTCACTAGGGTGGCACGAGCGGCGTCTTCAGCACTGACGGCAGACGCCTCCTTTTGCCTGTCAGCCACGGCCTGATTCAAGCGGCGGGCCGTTTCACTGCGACTAGACTGAGCTTGTGCTTCCGCGCCCACGGCGACCGTGAGGACACAGGCGATAAAAATGGATCTCATGACTTTACTTACCGGGAGGAGGTGAGGGTTCGTTGTCGGTTGCAGGGGCGGCGGTCTTGTCATCCGCCTTGGCTTGTTCCGTTTTTTCGCTGGTAGAAGAAGTAAAACTGGAGGTGTCATAGATCACCATTCGCACGTTTCCAATCATCTTGCCTTGGGAGCTCGTCATGTCGAACTCCATTGAATCTCCATCCACCTTAAAATCGGCCCTGGTCACATGACTGCGCTCGTCGCTCACCAGCATCTTTGTATCCAGATGGTAGGTTCCAGTCTTTAAGTCCACGCGCATGTTGTCCTTGGCCTCCTTGCCGAACAAATCGATGCGCAACTTCTCAGCAAACATCTCCTGGGGATTCACGCGAGTCATTGCCGCAGCAGCGATCAGCGAACTGGGCCTGCCATTTTCGAAGCCAGGATAATGCACTTTCAGATTCCGGCGGCCTTCCGGGATCATCTTGCACATCGAGTCGATGGCATCAGAAGGATCAGTCGCTTTGGCCGCCGACTGCGTTTTGGCGGTCGCCTGGCCTTTCTCTTTCTTGGTCTTGCCGCTTTTGGTATCCGCCCCGTGCACCACGGGGAGGGGTGCCAGCGCAAGCATGACCGCAAGAAAGGGGATGAACTTAAACACTGGCATGAGTGATTTCATGAATCTTCACCAGTTTCTTGATCAGCGCAGCCAGGTCTGCCAGCGGAACCTGATTAGGACCGTCGGACAACGCCTTGGTGGGATCAAGGTGTGTTTCAATGAAAACCCCGTCTACGCCTGTCGCCACAGCCGCCCTGGCCAGCACCGGCGCTAGGATGCCGTCGCCACCGGTCGTGGTGCCTTGGCCGCCCGGCCGTTGCACGGAGTGCGTGGCATCGAAGATCACACGGTAACCGAGTTCACGCATCCAATAGAGAGAGCGCATGTCGGCGACCAGATTATTGTAACCGAAGGTCGTGCCCCGCTCAGTAAACAGGAATTGATCGCAACCCACGCTTAGCAGTTTTCCGCGATGTTCTTCACATCCCAGGGTGCCAGGAACTGGCCCTTTTTCACATTTACCACCCGACCTGACTGGCCGGCGGCGACGATGATGTCTGTCTGGCGGCAAAGGAAGGCCGGAATTTGCAGCAGATCGATGTACTCCGCCGCGATGTCCACTTCCTCGGGGCTATGCACATCGGTGGTCACCGGCACGCCGATTTCCCGGCCCACATCGCCCAGAAGACGGCAGCCGGTTTCGCAGTCCATGCCACGGTAGCTGGAGATGGCCGTACGGTTCGCCTTGTCGTAGCTCGCCTTGAAGATCCAACGGATGCCCAGGTCATCGGCAATCGCTTTCAGCCGTCGCGCCATGTCGCGCACGAAGGGCTCATTCTCGATCACACATGGTCCTAGAATGAACAGCGGCTGCGCACCATCCACCTTGACCCCGCCGATTTGCACCTCTGGAAGTTCCGCCATCACCCTGTAATACGTTTCAAATGTCCTGCGGGCGGCTCTGAACTAGCCCCAGCCAACACGGCTGGCGCTGTAAAATGCCCTGACAGTGTAAGATTCTAACGATTCCGATTTAAAACACAACCCCTGGCTTTCAATCCCCCAAAACTACCTTGCCAATCCTCCCGCCCTGTGCCCCCCGTATTCGCGCTTATCCCTGCTAAAAGCTGCAACAAGCCCTTCCCTGCCTCGTTCAACTTCCCTTCATGAAAGCCATTCCCTTCTCTGCTCTCACTCTGCTTGCCCTGACCAGCCTCGTCTCTGCCGACGAAAAGGACGGCAAGCCCTATCCCATCGGCTACACTGACACCCCGCTCATTTTCGAAGGCTCCAAGTGGAAGGTGCATGACATCGACCGCCCCCGCCCCGATGCGGTGAAGCCTGGCGACAAGCCCGGTGCTCCGCCCGCCGATGCCATCGTGCTCTTCGACGGCAAAGACGTCTCCAGGTTCGCCGGTAAAGAGGGTGCCGAGTGCCCCTGGAAGATCGAAAACGGCGAACTCCTCGTGGCCGGTGGCGACATCTGGACCAAGGAAAGCTACGGCAGCTGCCAGTTCCACATCGAGTGGAAAAGCGATCCCAACACTGCTGGCAACTCGCAGAAGAAGGGCAATTCCGGCGTGTTCTTCATGGACCGCTACGAAACCCAGATCCTCGACTGCTACAACAACCCCACCTATGCCGACGGCATGGCTGGTTGCGTGTATGGCCAAACCCCTCCGCTCGTCAATGCCGTGCGCCCCGCCGGTGAATGGCAGGTGTACGATGTGATCTTCACCGCTCCCAAGCTCGACAAGGGCAAAGTCGTGGAGCCCGCCTACATCACCACCATCATCAACGGCATCGTGGTGCAGAACCACACCAAGATCCTCGGCCCCACGCACCATAAGCAGGCCACCAACTACGATGGCGACTTCCCCGAGAAGGCCCCCCTGCGCTTCCAGGATCACAAGAACAGCATCCCCGACCGCTTCCGCAACCTGTGGGTGCGCCCGATGTGATCCCGTGAACGCAATAACGATTTTGAAACGGCCAGGCCCAGTCTGGCCG
>JAQGPI010000216.1 GCA_028293175.1 Verrucomicrobiaceae bacterium
GGTGCTGGAAAGGCTGCGGGCAAAGGGCGTGCCCTTCGGTACAAACACAAACCCGCGCACGTTTGCCATTGGCGATGTCACGGAGAACTGTTCCTTCTGATCCAGGCCAGGGATGTTATCGTCGAAGTAATGGGTGCGGTGGATGCCTACGTGGAACTGCACTCGCTCCTCCATGTAGTTGCTCAGGAACTTGTTGAGCATGTCATCCTTAAATTCGATGAAGGTAAGCCAGTCCACACGGGCTCCGTCGGGCGTCACTTCCACCATCACCGGGAAGCCGTATTCCCAGTTCCTGCTGAACAGCACAAATACGGCATGCAGGCCCTTGCCCACCTGTGGCGACTCCTCATGGCGGAGGTACTGGATCTCATCCACATCGATGGGACCGTCTGGATTGCTGCCGTAGTACAGCTTCAGCTTCGGCTCCATCTGCTCGGGCAACTGGATGAATTTCATGCGCTCCTTCCAGTTCCTGGCATTGAGGAAACTGGTCAACCCGTCGAGGGCGGGCTTGCAGGCGGGTGGCACGTTTTTTACGGAGGGCTGCCCAGCGGCAAGCGGTGCGGAGGCGGGCGGCGCGTTCTGGGAGATTTTTGGGTCGGTGTTGGTTCGGCCTACCTCGACCATTTTCTGCTGGCCTTCAGTCAAGGGATTGCCGGGGCCCGGCTCAGGCTTGGAGGGGACGGGAACCTTGACTTCATCCTTCTCATCCACGGCCTGGGCACGCGGCGCATGGATGGTGGCCATCAGCTCCAGCCCCTCCTTGGTGGTCTTCGGTGCCATGGGCTTCGTCTCGACAGGAGTCTCCTGGGGACGCGAGGCGGTTATTGTCTCCACACCTTCGACTTCCTCCGGTGCTGGGATCGGAATGCCACGAGCGACCATCGGCTGATCGGGCGGCGGCGTGGTGCCTGGACGACTTGTAACTGTGGTACTGTTGCTGGCTTCCACTTTCGACACGCCCGGCACCTGAGTTGTAGAAGAAGGCTCCGTCGTTTCCGGCAGGGCAGGCTTGGGCGGGAAGACCTGGGCCACGATGTCCTGGATCGGCGCCCGGTACTGCCAGACCAAAGCACCCAGCAGGCCGATAAGGAGCAGGGCGGCGAGGGCAAATTTCGTCTTCCCGCTGCTTTGGGAACGGCCGGCCATCAGGCCTTTGCGCATGTTCTGCTGCAGCATCATGTCGCCAGCCTGCTGGTTCCTGGAAGCTGCAGGTGCATTGTAGGCCATGGGAGCCTGGCCGGGCAATTCAGCAGTGGACAAGGGTGCCGGGGCCATGGGCAGGCCGGGAGCGCCCTCGGGCGGCGTAGTGAGCTGGCGAGCCAGCAAGGAAAGACGTGAACCGCCCACCGAGGCAGGCCGCGTGAGCATGCCCGCCTGGCCCGAGGGATCGTGACCCATCATGCCCGCAGCGGCAGGCATCTGGCCCGGCATTGGCATTTGGACGGGCAGGCCAGCCTGTGGGTATTGCTGGCCCATCGGCGGCGGCACAGCCATGCTACGAGCGGGCGGCAGTGTCATCCCTGCATTCGGCTTCAAGCCTTGGGTGTGGAGGGGATAGCCACCGGGAAGTCCGTTGTCAGGATTTCCGTGGGCTACGGGCGGACTCCATGAAGGCTGCTGCGCAATGGGTGGCGGCACCAGCGGGGTGGCGGGGGGCGCAGGCGGAAAAAGCTCGTTTTGAGCAGGTGCTTGGCGGGGCGGCAACTGCTCAGCCTGGGGATAGGTCTCCGGCTGGTGCTGTGGCGGATGAAGGCCAGCACCCGGCCATTGCGGCGGAGGCTGCCCCTGGGCCTGGGGGATAGGATTTTCTTCAGGAGCCCAAGTGCTGGCGACTGGCGCGGCAGGCTCGGCAGTCGCTTGGGGTGAAACGATGTGGTTACCACATTTAGGGCAAGGTCCCGCCACTCCCGCCATATGCGCAGGTACGGTCAGCCAGGACTGGCAGTGGCCGCAGGCAAACTGGATCACATTAGGATTCATGGGCGAAGCAAGAAAAGATAAGCGAAAATACTTAGAGCGCTAGGCGGACGTGCAATTTAGACAGAGTTCTCTGGAGGAAAATGGTTCAGGGCACTAAACTATTCATCTGAATACAATTTATTAATTACTAGACTCAGTCAAGAGAAGTGTTCTAGTTTTTCTATAAGTGCTTTACGTTTGTAAAGTCTTCGAGGATCAACAGCATCCTCGAAATGCTGCGGCGCGTTTGACTTGATAGGAGAATCAGCGAGCTTGTGAAAAGTTTCACAAAGTCTGGCACCCGCCCAATGAACCCGACCATCACAGCAGACGCTTCGCCCCCCGTGTTCCCCTTCGAACTGGTGCGAAACGAGCTTGAGATGATCGAGACCGCGATCCAGGCGCAGGCCCGCAGTTTTGAACCCGGCATCGAAGCATACGTGAGCTATGTGTGCAAGTCCTCGGGCAAGCGTATTCGCCCCGCCCTGGCGTTGCTTACCGGCGGAGCCACCGGTGCCGTGACCGACGAACATCGCAAGCTGGGAGTGATCCTGGAACTCGTTCACATCGCCTCCCTCGTGCATGATGACATCATGGATGGTGCCGAACTGCGGCGGAACCTGCCTACAGCAGCCGCCAAGTGGGGTGCCTCCCTGAGCGTGCTGCTGGGCGATGTGTTGTTCGCACACGCGCTGGAACTGGCCTCGGAGTATAATGACAGCGCCATCTCGCGCGCTATTGCCCGCGCATCGCGTGACGTCTGTGCTGGTGAGATCCTGCAAACCCAGCGTCGCTACGATCTGAACCTCTCGGTGCCTGAGTATCTCAAGATCATTGAGATGAAGACGGCCGCGCTTTTCGCCGCCGCCACGCATCTGGCCGCCGTGCTCAACGATTGCACGCCAGCCGTTCAGGAGGCGATGAAGAACTACGGTCTCCGTTTGGGCACCGCCTACCAAATTTATGATGATTGCCTGGACCTCGTCGGTGATGAAAGCACCGCTGGCAAGACCCTGCGTACCGACTTGCTCAAGGGCAAGCTGACGCTGCCCGTGCTCTATCTATTGGAGAAGGCCACCAATCACCAGAAGACCAAGCTCAATCGCATGCTGCTCAACGGCGAACCGATGGACACGACCATCCTCGCCGGTATCGCCGACTACGAAGGAGCCGTGGAGCGTGCCGTCACCTTCGCGAAGGACATGCTCAAGGACGCCCGGAAGGACCTCATGGTGCTGGGTGACTCGCCACAGCATCATGCGCTGATCGAGATCACGGCGTACCTCGACAAGCTGCTCGACAAATGCCGCGCGGCGGCTTGAGTCTGCGCCCACATCATGGGCACCCGCATTCACGACATTCCAGAGGAAGACCGGCCGCGCGAGCGGCTCATCCGTCTGGGTCCGGCAGCCCTATCCGATGCTGAATTGATCGGTCTCTTCATCCACACCGGCGTGAAGGGCGAGAACGCGGTGCAGATCGCGCAGAGGCTGCTTCAGGAGTACAATGGACTGCGCAACCTTTCACGGCGCGAGATCACCGAGCTGATGAGTTCTCACGGTCTCGGCCCGGCCAAGGCGGCGCTGCTGGGAGCGGCGTTTGAACTGGGCAAACGCGCGGCGCAGGAGTCTTTGCGGGAGCTGCCATTGGACGAGGCCTCGCTGATTTTTCAGTACATGGGGTCCGAGCTTCAGGCTTTGAACCACGAGGAAGTGCACATCCTCATGCTCAGCACCCGCCTCACCTTGCTGCACCGCGAGTGCGTGTTCAGGGGCAGTCTCAGTGAAAGCGTCGCGCACCCTCGTGAACTGCTCAAAAAGGCGCTGCTGCATTCCGCCCACGGCTTCGTCATCATCCACAATCATCCCTCCGGCGATCCGTCGCCGAGCCAGGCAGACAAGGAGTTCACCCGCAGGCTGCGCGAAGGCGCGGAACTGCTGCGGCTGAACTTCATCGACCACATCATCATCGGCCATCCCGCCGAGCATCGAAAGCGGCCCTATTTCAGCTTCCGCGAGGCCGGGCTTCTTCATTAATTCATCTCATTTCATGATACATCCCACCGCCCTCATCGATGCCCGTGCGCAGATTCATCCCAGCGTATCGATCGGCGCCTATGCCGTGATCGAAGGCCCGGTGCAACTCGCGGCCAACGTGATCATCGGCGCTCATGCACACGTCCTCGGAGATACCATCATCGGTCAGGGCACCAAGATCGGTCGCGCCGCGATCATCGGTGAAGATCCGCAGGATCTCTCCTTCGATCCCGCCACGCCCAGCCTTACCATCATCGGGGAGAACAATGTCATCCGTGAGCAGGTCACCATTCATCGCGGATCGAAGCCCGGCAGCGCCACCCGCCTAGGCGACAACAACTTCCTCATGGCCAACTCCCATTTGGGGCACGACGTACAGATAGGGAACCGCAATGTCGCGGCCAATGGGGTCCTCCTCGCGGGGCATGTTCACATTGGTAACAACAGCTTCCTCGGCGGCGGTTCAGCGTTCCATCAGTTCATCCATATCGGCGATTTCTGCATCATCCAGGGCAACGCTGTCATGACCAAGGATGTGCCGCATTACTGCGCCACCAACAGCTTGAACCGAATCACCGGGCTCAACGTCATTGGTATGCGCCGCCAGGGGTTCAGCACAGCGGACCGCGCGCAGATCAAGGAGCTGTTCAATCTGGTCTTCCGCTCCGGCCGCAACCGCCTCCAGGCCATCGCCGCCGCCCGCAAGCGTGAGTGGCCGGCGAAGTGCGAGCATTTTCTGCAATTCATAGAAGCGCCCAGCAAGCGCGGCATCTGCTCCATGCGCGTCGAGGTCAAGAAGCTGGACGATGAGGAGTAAGACCTGCGGGAATACGCAGCTTTACTTCAAGCCCCGCCGGTGAACGCAGGCTGGCGGAAACCGTGCCGCCGCAGGCTTCGACGCAGCGTTTCACAATCGCCAGCCCCAGGCCGCTGCCGCCGGTGTGGCGCGCACGCGCGGCTTCCGGCCTGTAGAAGGCCTCGAACAATCGTGGCAGCGCGTCCGGCGGCACACCTGGCCCTTCATCGGACACCGTAATACACACCTCATCCGCATCATGCTGCGCATGAATGCGCACCGGCCCGGCATGCGAGGCGTAGCGCACTGCGTTGCGCAGCACATTGCCCAGCGCACGGTCCAGCGCCTCACGCAGCGTGTGGAGATGAATTGCCTCCGGCACGTCCATCTTGATGTCTGCACCACTGCCTTCTCTAACAATCGCCTGCCTTACCAACGGCGCCAGATGAATGTCCTCTGGAGCTGCTCTTTCTGGCAACGTCTCCGCCTTGGAGAAGGCCAGCACCTCCTCCACCAGCTTCGCCATGTGCTGAAGTTCAGCGTCCAGCTTCTTCAAGTACGAAGCTTGTTCAGGAATGCCGCGCTGCTCCACAATCCCCAGCGCCATCTGCATCCGCGCGATGGGCGAGCATAGCTCATGCGCAACATCCGCCGTGATGCGCCGCTGCTGCTGTACATAGTCGCCAAGCTGCTGCGCCATCGTGTTCACCGAACATGAAAGCTCGCCCAGCTCGTCGTTTCGCGTCTCCGGCACCCGTTCGCTAAAACGGCCATGCGCAATGCCGCTGGCAGCGCTGTTGAGCTGGCCGATCGACCGCGTAAGGCCGCGTACAAAGGGCATCCACACCAGCGCCGATAACAACAGGCCAGCGCCCCCTAGCCACACCCATGGATTGAGATCAAAGAACAGCCCACCGCCCGTGATCGAGTTAGACACCATCGCCAGAGTCAGTGGACGCTGCTCTCGCCCTTGCACCAAATCCAAATGGATGACCGCCCAATAACGTGCGGGATCACCCGCACGCTGCATGAACCGCGGCTTTGGCGGCGCATCCGGCGGGCGGTTCATCGGCCCCTCGCCGGGTCTCCTAGGGGGCGGGCGGTCGCCCAGGCCACGCTTGTCCGACAGCTTTGGGACCAGTTCGCGTGGCACCTGCAAGGGCGTACCCATGAGCTGCCTGCCATCGCTGCCGAAGAGAGCCACCGTCACCCCATAAGCCTGCTCATACCCTCTCAACTTTTGGGGCCACTCGCTCTCTTGAAGCGCAGAAAGTTCACGAGTTACCGTGTCAGCAATCAACGATATACGGTCCCCTCCCGGCCCTGCCAGCATCCAGTCCAGGCTCATGCGAAACTGCATCCGCAGAAAGCCAAAAAACAGCAGGGCCAGCACCAGCACGTTGACCGCCAGCCACGCCAGCACCTTGCCATAGATAGGAATGCCACCACGCTTCATGATCAGCGGCCAGGGGCGATGAGTTGATACCCGTAGCCGCGCACGGTCTTGATGAAGCGCGGCTCCTTCGGATCATCGCCCAGCTTGCGGCGAAGCATCGAGATGTGCATGTCGATGGCGCGGTCAAAAACATCCCATTCGCGGTCCGCCACTTCCTCGATCAACTGCTCGCGCGTCTTTACTCTTCCACGCGCCTTGGCCAGCGAAAGCAAGAGGCCGAATTCCGCGGGGGTGAGCGACAAAGCCTCATCGCCCATCACCGCCGTATGCGCCGCCGGATTGATCCGCAGCGGCCCCACCACAATCTCCTGCACGGGCACCTCGGGCGCGCTCTCCGCCACCCAGCCTGCACGACGCATCACCGCTCGCAACCGCGCCAGCAGCTCGCGTGAGGAGAAGGTCTTCGGCAGGTAATCATCCGCGCCCAGTTCCAGGCCCACCACACGGTCCATTTCATCACCACGTCCGGTAAGCATCACCACCGGCACCTTGGATTTTAAGCGAATACGCCGCAGCACTTCAAAGCCGTCCACGTCCGGCAGCATCACATCCAGAATGATCGCCTGCCATACTTCGCTGGTGGCACGTTCAGCCCCGTCGATGCCCAGGTTCTCGGCCTCCACCTTGAATCCCATGGGGCCAAGGTAGTCCGCCACGAGCTGACAAAGCTCGCTGTCATCATCGATCACAAGAATGCGCATCGCATGGCAATGATGCCACCCGGCACGCCATGCCGCGAGGTCCTTTACTGAATCCTGACAAACTTTTGCCCCCAGGCTCATCATTCCCTTACACAGCCGATGCACTTTGGGTCATTATCATGAAACGTCTTTTGCTTTCCTTCATCGTCCTTGCGCACGGCCCATTGGCCGCGCACACGGTGAACAGCGACGGCCAGGCCTTCGACAAGGAAGCCCTTCGTCAGCACATCCTGGATGAGTTCATGCAGAAGCGCATGGCCTTGGCAAAGCCGGGCTACAGTCCTGCGCCGTCGGCCTTTTTGATGAAGCCGGTCCAGGTGGCGTCAGCGGATGCCGGCTTCGACCTGAGCGCCTTGATCGCCGCAAGTTCACCTGCCCTTGGCAATGCCGCGCTGATGGCCGCTTCCTTTGCGCCTTTCAAGCCCAAGGTGCGCTACTACTGGGATGCCAGCTACTTCTACGAGGAGTCGGATGGAATTCCAGACCGCACCCGCATGCCGAACCTCATGGTGGGCATCACCTCCTGGCAGCAGCAGGTACCGCTGCCGGTCTCTTATTTCTTCAACACCACCAACTCCACCTCCGATACCGGTTCGCTCGCTTATCAGCAGCCCAATGTGTGGAAGATCCCGCTCGTCCCCGTGCCCGCGGCCTCTCCCATCGCCATCTCGGCGGGGAACTTCCAGCGCGGTGCCATCGCAATGGCTTCGGACGGCGTCCCCATCTTCAATCCAGCGAACAACACCGGTCGCATCTCCTATGAGATTGGCGAGCTAGACGCCTATGGTGGTCATTGCGGCCTCGGCGATGATTATCATTATCACATTGCACCCGTTCATCTCACACCTGTGCTGGGCAATGACAAGCCCATCGCCTGGGCGCTAGACGGATATCCCATGTATGGCTATGTGGAGCCCGATGGCAGCGCCATGCTCGCGCTCGACAGCGATGGCGGTCACATTCACGGTCCCTGGGGTTACCATTATCACGCGCGCGGCACCTTCAATGCTGGCACCGGTCAGTGGACGCCCTCCGCGCCCTACATGAATGCGGCCTTCCACGGCACCGTGGTCAATTACGGTGGTCAGGTGGACCCGCAACCCGCCGCCTCTGGTCTGCGAGGCTCAGGCACCGGCGGCTACACCGCACAGCCTGTGGCGGGTGCTTCCATCACCGCCTTCAAGAATCCTGTGGCCCTCTCCACCGACGGCTCCGGTCACCTCATTGAAAACCTTGCGGGCACGCCTTCCAATGACCAGTGGCTCATGCGTTATACCGTCAGCGGTACCAGTTACGATCTTTGCTGGCAGTTCAATCGCAATGCGAACCCGAAGACCATGACCATCACCTGGCGGCTGCCGGGTTCCACGACCACCACCACGTACAACAATACCGGCAACCGCATCACCACCTATCCCATGGCCGCCTCTAGCATGGCGAAGCTGCCTGACACCAGCCAGACGCTCGACACCACGGCCACCTTTGGCGAAGACGCAGACTACACTATCAATCCACAGTCCTTCACCGACAACGGCAATGGCACCATCACTGACAACGTCACCGGCCTGATGTGGCAAAAGGTGGATGGTGGCGAATCGACTTGGGAAAACGCAGTGACCAACGCCGCAGGCATCGCCACAGGCGGCTTCACGGATTGGCGGCTGCCCACGCCAAGCGAGCTATTCAGCATACTCAATCACAACATTGGCAACCCGGCAGCCATCGACGGCACCTACTTCCCCAACAACCCAGCGGGCACTGCCGAGTACTGGTGGACGAGCGATCTCTACGGCACCAGCACAACTAATGTATGGTGCGCCAATGCGGGTGGTGGACTCGGTGGCAAGCCCAAGAGCGAGACCCTCAGCGCTGGCGGTGCCTTCCGTTACCACGCTCGTTATGTGCGCGGCACCAAGGCAAACAACGGCCACAATTATCTCAACAACAACGACGGCACGATCACCGATTTGGACACCGGATTAATGTGGATGCAGGCACCGGCAAACGCGGTCAATTGGGACACGGCAGTGGGTTATCCACAACTGATCTCACTCGGGGGCTACAATGACTGGCGGCTACCCAATGTGAAGGAATTGCAGACTCTCACCGATTACACGCTCGCCACTGCGACCAGCACCACCGGCATCAAACCCAGCATTCAGAGAGCGCTGTTTCCCGCCGCTACCGCAACGGCGTACTGGACCTCCACCTCGCTCAAGGGCGACAGCACGAAGGCATGGCTCGTCGAGTTCGGCATTAACAACAGTGTCTCCGCTGCAAACGGCCCGACGCGCAACTCGCAGGGCATCATCAGTCATGAGGCGAAGACCTCCAGCTATCCTCTCTTCGCCGTGCGCACAACTTCTGTATCCACCCAGATCGCGGTATCGCAAAACGGCTCGTCATTGACCGATGGAGTCAGCACGGTGAGCTACGGCAATGTGAATGTGGGCAGCACCTCGCAGAAGACCTTCACCATCACCAACACGGGCAGCACCTCACTTAGCATCAGTGGCGTGACCATTGATGGAACCAATGCCGCAAGCTTCAGCATCATCACCGCGCCCGCTTCCAGCATCGCCGCCGGGGGCACTGCAACGGTGGTGGTACAGTTCAACGCCGCAGCCCTCGGCAGCAAGCTCGCCTCCTTGCACATCGCCAGCAGCGATACACTCGTGGGCGCAGCTTTTGACATCGGCCTTTCCGGCATCGGCTACATTCCACCGCCTGCTATCAGCAGCGTCTCGACAAACCCCACGGTGCCCAGCAATACCGACACGCCTTACGTCACCGCAGCCATCACGCCCGCCAGCGGTGCCACGATCTCCACCGTGCAACTGGTGTATAACACCGGTGCCCAGACAACCAGTACCGCCTTCAATGAAACCATGGCTACAACCGCAACCACCGGCACGGGCGGATGGGATGGCACCGGCGCGGTCTATGCCTGGACTCCTGTAACCAAAGCGGGCGCGGGGAACATTAAGCAAACCACGGCGGGCAATCACACCACCGCTGGCCAGGGCAATCCGTGCGGCCTGGAATTGAGCAAAGGCTCCTCCCTAGCCTCCGATACGATGGTCACCACGACCAATGCCATCGCCGCCAGCGGCACCGCAGGCTATGTAGAATTCTGGGTGGCTACTTCGAATGTGACTTCAGGCCTTGGCTGGAACTTCCAACTCGCGGCTGATGGCGTTAGCTTCACCACTCGCCTCAGCGAACTTACCGGCAGCGTTCACGCCTTTCAGAAGTACCACTATGATCTCGTCGCTTCCGAGCTCACGGGCACGCTCAAGATGCAGTTCCAGTTCATCGGCAACGGCGTAGGCGGCCCCACAGCACCCAAGGTGCAGATTGATGACATCACCGTGGCTATCACCGCCGGGGTGGCTCCTGTGAGTATCACCATGTACGATGACGGCCTGCATGGTGACGGTGTGGCTGGCGATGGCAGCTACGGCGCGCAGCTCCCGGCCCAGGCTTCTGGCACGACGGTGGGCTACAGCATTACCGCCACTGACAGCAATGGATCAGCTACCACGACAGCCTCCGCAGGCAGCTACACCACGGGACCGGCTCCAAGTATTGTCACAACCTCGCCGCTATTTTTGGCCACTTCAGGGGCGGCCTATTTGCAAACCCTCACCGCCTCTGGCGGGACGCCGGGCTATTCGTGGGTCGTCAGCGCAGGTTCGTTGCCCACCGGGCTCAGTCTCAGCGTTGGCGGGGTGCTCAGCGGCGCAACAACAGCGGGAGGAAGCTACACCTTCACCATCAAAGTGACGGACAGCGCGGGCCGTGTTGCCGCCCGAGCCTACGCTTTAACAGTTTCCACCACTACCGCGCCTAATGTGCTCATCATTGTCACGGATGATCAGGGCTGGGGTGATATAGGTTATCACACCGCCGCCGGGCAGGTGCCGGTGCAGACGCCGAACATCGACCGCCTCGGCGTCGATGGCATCCGCCTGGAGAAATTCTACGCTACGCCGGTGTGCTCCGTCACCCGCTCCTGCTTGCTCACCGGTCGCAACACCCTGCGCACGAGTGCGGGCAACCAGCGCGGGCTCGATCTGCACGAGCACTTGATGCCGCAGAC
Source organism: Verrucomicrobiaceae bacterium (assembly GCA_028293175.1). Classification (GTDB taxonomy): domain Bacteria; phylum Verrucomicrobiota; class Verrucomicrobiia; order Verrucomicrobiales; family Verrucomicrobiaceae; genus CAINXC01. Next base: position 11,054 of record JAQGPI010000216.1, read on the forward strand.
CTTCAAGGTCGCTGGCTATCAGACTTACATGTGTGGCAAATGGCACATGGGCGGCTGGGCCAACAACATCAACACTACCACGCTCAACGGCTCGGCCATCACGGTGATCCAGGAAGGCAATGACTACCTCCCCCACAACCGTGGCTGGGACATCCATAAAGGCCAGTATGGCGGGGCCATCGGCTACTTCTCGCACAACTCCGTGGATCCCATTCTCTCTGGCCGCCTCGACTGGTGGCTCAATGGCGCGCCTGTCGCTGAGACCACGGACTTGCAAGGCAATGGCGGCTACTCCACTGACCTTCTGGCGGACAAGGCGGTCTCTTTGATCCAAGGCCGCGACAAGACCAAGCCTATATTAATGTATCTCGCCTTCAACGGTGTTCATGCTGGTGTCCAGGCCCCCGCTTCCTACATCAGCAAGTACGCCGCGCTCGGCGTTACCGACACCGCACGCCGCACTCTCTGCGCGGCGGTGGACTGCATGGATGTGGCGATGGGCCGCGTGCTCAATGCCCTCGACAGCGAAGGCATCACTAACAACACGCTCGTCGTGTTCATGAGCGACAACGGCGGTGAGACTGCCACCGGCTCCATTAACAGCCCGCTGCGCGGCAACAAGAACGACAGCTACGACGGCGGCATCCATACCCCGGCGGCCATGCGCTGGCCCGGCGTGCTGCCTGTGGGCATCACCAGCAATCAGTATGTCTGGGTCGGCGACATCTTCCCCACCGTCTGCGCCGCTACCGGCGTCACACCGCAGAACACCAAGGCCTTTGATGGCATCAACCTGTGGCCCGCCCTCCTCGCCGCCAGCAACAGCACTGCGGTTCAACGGCCGGTGCCGCTGGTCACCGCCACCGCCATACCCGTGGCCTTTGATACCTTTAGCGACCCCGTCAACGGCGGCAGCAAGGTCTTCAAGCTTATCCGCAGCAAGTCCGGCAGCACCGTGACCAATCAGCTCTTTAACATGGCGGATGATGCCTATGAAACCTCCGATCTTCTGTTGGGTGCAAGTGCCTCGTCCTACACTTCAATAGTCACCACCCTTACCACCGCCATTACCAGCATCGCGGTTGAAAACTACCCGCCTTATATCGGCGCAGCTCCACTAACCCAGAGCGTGCAGCAAGGCAGCAGTATCACACTGTACGCGCCATTCACTTCTTTCAAAACACCAGCCGTCCAGTGGCGCAAAGACACCGCGCCCATCAGCGGTGCCACCTCCTTCTATCAGATCACCGACAGCTCAAACGCCACCGTCAACGGCGTGTACATGGCCACGCTCACGCTTAGCAATGTGAACACCACCCAGGCCGCCGCTTATGACGTGACAGTGACCAACACCACCGGCACTTTGACCAGTCAGGCTGGCACACTCTCCGTCATTCATCCTGTGAGCACACAAAACGATGGCGTTCCCGACCTCTGGAAAACCGCGCATGGCATCGACCCGGCTTCAACGTCTCCGGTCAATGGGGCGCTAGGCGACATCGATCTCGATGGCCGCCCCAACCTCATGGAGTACGCCTTCAACACTGACCCTAAACGCACTGAAGCCAATCCTGTGCAAAGTTCCACCGCCACTGGTTATCTCGAACTCAGCTTCCCTCGCCGCATCGGTGCGCTTGATCTGGTGTACACCGTCGAAACCTCCAGCAACCTTCTCGCTTGGTCATCCACTGACGGCAACCTTCAGACCCTGAGCACCGTCGCCAATGCTGATGGCATAACGGAAACCGTCACCATTCGCGTCACATCGGCCATTGGTTCCACTTCGAAAAAGTTCGCACGGGTGAAGGTCACGGCTCAATAATCGCTCCATCCAGCGCATGAGACCATCCTCCTCCATTTATCTGTTTCTCTTGCTGCTCTGCTCGCCCCTCGTCGCAGCGCCAATCAATGTCCTCTTCATCCTCGTTGATGACCAAGCCTGGAGCGGCACCACCGTGCCCATGATCGAAGGCAATGATCGCAGCCGCGCTCCAAATTTCCACACGCCAAACATCGAGAAACTGGCCTCACAAGGCATGGTCTTCTCCCAGGCTTATGCGGCGCACTGCAAATGCGAATGCTCGCGCTACGCCATGCAGTGGGGGCGGACAACGACGAGCCTCAACACACCCGACAAACGCGTGACAGCCATGGCCGCCCCGCCATCGGCTGCGCTTGCCAATGTACTCAAACAGGCCCGTCCCGAGTACCGCACTGCCCATCTTGGCAAATGGCAGCTCGTGGTTTCGCCCGAAGCCGCGGGTTATGATGTGAGCGACGGCACCACCAACAACGAGGATGGCGACGCGGCTGATCCGAATGACCCCAAGCTCATGTTCAGCATGACAAGACGCGGGATTGCTTTCATGGAGCAACAAGCCCTCGAGGCACACCCCTTCTACCTGCAAATGTCTTACTATGCGGTGCATCCTGAACTGCAATCTCTAGCAGCTACAATGCAAAAATATCAAGACCGGCCACGCGCTGCGCTCGCCGCAATGACGGAGGATTTCGACAGTTGCGTGGGCGGCCTTTTGGATACGCTTCAAAGGCTCCGCATCGCCGACAATACGCTCGTCATCTACATGTCTGACAATGGTGGTCGCAGCCCCGCACTGCGCGGCGGCAAGGGTGATCTTGGGGAAGGCGGCCTGCGTGTGCCGCTCATTGTCAGCGGGCCCGGCATCAAAGGCGGCAGCTATTCCGATGAACCCGTCATCAGCTACGACATACTGCCCACCGTCCTTGATTTCGCCGCTCTCGGCAAGGCTCTGCCCACAGGTGTCGAAGGCGGAAGTTGGAAGCCCCTGCTGCTCAGTGGTGGCCATGTCACACGGCCTATTGATCGCTTTGTCTGGCATCAGGCCGTCGAAGTCGATCATCCCCAATCCGCCATTCGCAAAGGGAACTTGAAGCTAGTGTATTATTGGGACCAACGCCGCAGCGAGCTCTTTGATGTGGTTAACGACATCGGTGAAACGCAGGATATGGGCAGTACGAACAAGGAAAAGGTTTTAGCACTCGAAAGCGAACTTAAAGCGCATATCCGGGCAGGCCTCGGTGACGATGAATTTGGCAGGCTGGAACGTGCCGAGTTCCACCCCGCACGCGGTCCTGGGAGGCGAAAGGAAGGGAGACCATTTCCTTTACCAAAATCTGACAATTTTCGCTGATCGCCGTGATACTGGCCTGACAAACTCGGGCAACCATGAGTCATGAGAATCCCATTCCTTGCCCTCAGCCTGGCTTGCCTCGTTTCGATCCATCAGGCATCGGCCCATTCCTGGAAGGCTAACGATGCTGACCGAGAAGCACAGCGCGCCCATATTCTAACCGAGTGGCAGGAGGCTCATGCAGCTCCCGTGAGCGGTGAGCTCAAGCCGGTACGCACCGCATCATCGTCTTCCACGCTGAGCCTTGCGGCGGCAGCCATCGTCAATGCTGCCAATGCGCCCTCGCAGTCAAAGGCGTTCCAAGCCTTCCCGAAGCTTGAGCTGCGCTGGGACAAGGATTTCCTGTTCATTGGCTCCAATGGCATGCCAAATCACAGCATGATGATCGGTATCACAGCCTGGCAGCAGCAGGTGCCGTTGCCTCAAGA
>JAQGPI010000358.1 GCA_028293175.1 Verrucomicrobiaceae bacterium
ATTATCATCCCGGCAGCGCCACGCCGTACAGCGCCATCATGCAGGGCGAGTGGAAGCTGATTGAGTTCTTCGAGGACATGCACACGGAGCTGTACAACCTGCGTCTCGATCCCGGCGAAGCGAGTAACGTGGCCGCTGAGAATGCCGAGCGCACGACCGCGATGGTGGCCAAGCTGCATGCCTGGCGGCAATCCGTGGGTGCGCAGGTACCGGTGGCCAATCCCGCCTACGACCCCGAGAAAGCCTGGGTGGGCAAGGGCGAGGGCGGCAAAGGCAAGGGGCCGGGAAAGCGCAAACAAGAGGAGAAATAAAGGGTGGCGTGGGAGCGATTGTTTTTCACTTTCACTTTGCTGTGAAGGAATAGACTGGCGTGTAGCGTCTCCCACCTTTGGATTCAATCGTATCTCCACCATGAAACTCTTCCTTTCTATCGCTCTCTCGGCCACCATCGTTGTGATGGGCTACGCTGAGGACAAGCCCGCAACCCCCAAGACCAAGCCTGCCGTGGAAACCAAGACCGACAAAATTGTCAAAACCGACGAAGAATGGCGCAAGCTGCTGACGCCTGAGCAATACCGGGTGACCCGTACGGCTGGCACGGAGCGGCCCTTTGGCGAGGCCTATGAGAAGTTCAACGCCGAGGGCGAGGGCACCTACTACTGCGTGGCATGCGGTGCCGAGCTCTTCACCTCCAACGAAAAGTTCCATTCCGGCTGCGGCTGGCCTTCCTTCTATGATGCCAGCAAGGCCAAGGGCGTGCAGGAGCATGTCGACAATTCCGGCGGCATGCACCGCATTGAAACCACCTGCAAGCGCTGTGACGCCCACCTGGGCCATGTGTTTGAAGGCGAGGGCTTCAACACGCCGACCAACCGCCGCTTCTGCATCAATGCCGCCGCGTTGAAATTCGTTCCCACCAAGGGCGCCAGGCCTGAACTTCAAACCCTGGAGCAGGGCAAGAAGAATGCCGCCGAGGCGCGCAAGGCGGATGAGGAAAAGCTCAAGTAAGCCGCGAAAGCCTCCGCACCCTGTTTTCGCTCAGCGGCGCATGTCCTTCGGGGCGTGCGCCGCTTTTCTCTTTCAGGGTTTCGCCCTGGCTTTGCCGGAAAGGCAGATCGCGGCGATTTTATCGCCAAGAGTATCGGCGGGAAACTTAGAGCGAACGGACAGCACCATCACGGTCAGATGCTTTTCGGGCACCCTCATGATGTAGGTGTTGAAGTCCAGCCAGAGGCCGGTGTGAGACACCATCCTGGCTCCGCGAAACCTGGACACCTCCCACCCGAAACCGTAGCCCGTTTCTTCGCCGTCGTTGGTCTTGCCACTGGTGAAGGCCTTGTCGATTGTGGCTTTGTGCACGAGCTTTTCGGTATAGAGCGCTTGATCCCAAAGGAACAGATCATTCAGCGTCGTGCGCACGCTGCCGTCGCCGTAGATGCAGCTCAGGTCGTCGGTGCTGGTGTCCTCGTACTTGTCGCCCTCCTTGTCGTAACAGTGCGCGCGGTTGATGATCCTGGGCTTGGTTTCGTCATAGACGAGTGACTGCTTCATTCCCAGAGGCTCGAAGATGTTCTCGCGGACAAACTCAGGAAACTTCCTGCCGGAGGCGCGTTCAACAATCTGGGCCAGTGCCATGTAGCCGGAGTTGCTATAATCATACTTGGCTCCCGGAGCGAACAAGGGCTTCTTTTTCTTCTCAATCAGATGCAGCATCAGCTTGGAGGTCGGCACGCCTTCCTTGCTGGTTTTGTCATAGGCATCAAAGTAATCGGGCAGGCCGCCCGTGTGATGCAGCAGGTGGGCAACGGTGATCCTGGCACCCCAGCCAGGAAACTCAGGGAAGAACTTCGTCAGCTTGTCGTCGTACGAAAGTTTGCCGCGTTCAGCCAGGATCATCACCGCCATGGCAGTGAATTGCTTTGAGCAGGAGTCGAGTTCAAACACGGTGGTGGGCGTGATCGGTGCCTCTGTTTTCAGGCGGGCGAGACCGTAGCCCTTGCTGACCACTTTCCTGCCATCCTGGATCACCAGCACGGCTGCACCAGGCGCCCCCGCTTTGATCAAAGGGGGAGCGAACAACGCATCTACCGCTTCAGCCCTGGTGGCATCCGCAGTGGAGGCAATGGGCAGGGCTAAGGCCGCGAGCGGGGCCATCAACAGAGTAAAGAAGGCCCGTGGAGTGGTCATAGGAGCGCATTGAACTAACCTGCAAGGATGGAGGCGTCCCAATCCTTCCAAACCGGATCGAATCCACGCTGTCTTAGCAGCGTGGCGATCTCAGCGGGAGACCGGTCATCGGAGATTTCAAACTGGCCTGTGGCTTCGTCTTGTTCGGAATGCGCGGCGAGTTCCACGCGGCGACCACGCACGGTCAAATGCAGGTCATCGCGACCCTGGCCGGTGTAGCCGCCGGGCTCGGTATGGCTGCCGGCGCTCATGGTCGTGACCAGTGGAAGCAAGGCATCGCGCAGGGCGGCGGATTCACGGGTGCTCATCACGATGCCCACTTGCGGAAAGCAGATGCGGAAGGCGCAGATGAGTTGCACGAAGGTGCGGTCATCTAGCACGTAACGAGGTTTGAAACTGCCCGCCGCGGGACGCAGGCGCGGGAAGGCGACGGTGTAGCTGGCCTTCCAGCAATGCGTCTGCATGTAATCGACATGCGCGCCTAATCCCAACGCCTCGGTGCGCCAGTCGGCGAGGCCAAAGAGTGCCCCCAGGCCGATGCGACGAAAGCCTCCGGCATAGCCGCGCTCGGGGCATTCCAGGCGCCAGTCAAAGTCGCGCTTGGGCCCGAGCGTATGGAACTCAGCGTACGCGGGGCGGTCGTAGGTTTCCTGGTAAACCACCAGCCCCTCGGCCCCGCTGTTGACCATGCGTTCGTACTCTGGCGTTTCCATGGGGCCCACTTCGATGGCAAGCGTCGGCACCTTCTCCCGTAAAGCTTCTAGGCATTGCTCAAGGTAGCCGTTGGAGACAAATTTGGGATGCTCGCCCGCCACCAGCAGGATGTGGCGGAAGCCCAGGGCGCAGAGGTGCTCCGCTTCCTTGATCATCTGGTCAATGGAGAGCGTGACGCGGAAGATGGGGTTGTCGCGCGAGAAGCCGCAGTAGGCGCAGTTGTTCACGCACTCGTTGCTCACGTACAGCGGTGCGAACAGGCGCATGGCCTTGCCGAAGTTATGGCGGGTCAAGCGCGCGGCTTCCTGGGCCATGCTTTCGAGCTGGGCCGGTGACTTGGGCTCCAGCAACTGTGCAAGCTTGTGGACCGTGACGGACCGGCGCACGGGGAGAGCGTTAAAGGTATCGACAAAACTCATTAGGGGATCAGTCTTTCCACACCATGTCCGCCGGATAGGACTCACGGCGGAAGGCGTCACGCTGGGCGCGGTGCTGGTTGAGCAGGATGGTGTTGGGGTACGAACCGAGGACGATGCATGGACGCTCGCGCTCGTTGTGGTTCATGTGATGGCGGTTCAGTTCCGCTACGGCGGCCTTGATGCTCGGGTCATCGCAATGGCCTTCCACCTCGGCGAAGAACAGGTACTCAAAGGAGACCATCAGCCGGGGATAGGGATGGATGATGGAAAGGAAGGTGCCGTGCTTGTCGAACACGCGGAGCGCCTCGTGCAAGGTGCCGCGCTTGTTGGGCAGGTTCAGCAGCACGCAGGTCTTCTGCCAGGAGTGGTCCACGGTGCCGACGATCTGGCCGGCGGAATCCTTCACCGTGGTCATGAATGAGCGGCCATGGATCTGCTGCATGGGCGCATCGCCTAACACCCAGAAACGTGTCATGCCGTTGCGGAAATCGGTGATCCATTGGGCATCGTCCCATTCCAGGTCGTTGTTTTGGCCGGCCGCTTCGAGGTTCACTTCGACGAGCTTGCCAGCTGTGGCGGCGGCGGCTTCTTCGGAGGCGATGGCGGCCACGCCGGGATTGGCAAGCGCATCCTGAACGGCGGCGCCGGTGCTTTTGGCCTGCACGATTTCGATGTGCGGGAAGGCCTTGCGCACGGCGGCGAGGAAGCGCGAGCACTGGCGCAGCGCGCTCTGATGGCTGGCGATCTTCGTCACCTGCCGCAGGTCGCCGGTTTGATGAATGAACAGGTGGCGGATCGGCAGCAATTCCTCCCAGCAAAGGTGCGGACGAGTGGGCAGGTCCTGCTCAAACAAGCGCTCGATTTCGCGGATCGATTCGGTGATGAAGCTGTCGAGCGTGTTCTCCACGGCGATGATGCCGTAGTCGACCTCGCCGCGCGCCTTGGCATCAATGACCTCTTGATGCGTGTCGTAGCCGCGCATCTCGCACGCCGTCGTCCCATCCGCACGCCCCGCCAGGTGCGCGGCAAACCGCGCTGCCACGGTGGAACCGTTGGTCAGCGGGGCGGGGCCGAGGAAGCCGATGCGGGGGCAGGACATGGCGAAAGGTTAAGGACAAGCTGCGGGCATCTCGCCTACTTGGGGTTATAAATATCCAATGCCAAATCAAGGCCCAGGTCTCCAGCCGCAGTCAAAAGATCATGAGGCAAGGTCGTGCCGATGTTAGCACCGTCGGGGAACAAACCAATGAATAGCTCAGCGCTGCCACCGGTATCGCGGATGAGTTTGAAGAACGTGCGGTTAGGTTGCATGTCTTGAATTTTTTTGAGAAGAGACTCCTCGAACTCAAGTTCGTCGGGCAACATGAGACGAGAAGTCCAATAGGATTGGGCATGGTTGCCCTCCAGCCATGGGCTGGTCGATGTCGCGCGAGGTTCTCCGGCACGGCTCGCCCACTTCGGTTGCATGCCAATAGTTTCTGTGAAGATCTGCGGGTCCATTGTTGGATGGCGAATGCGCAGCGAAATCTGGTAAGTAAACGGATGCATCAACGCTGCTTATTCCAAAGCCGTCAGCACCGCATAACCGCGCTTGCCTTTGCGCAGAAGGACGACTTCGCCATGCAGCAGATCGGCGGTAGTGACGGCGCGGGTGACATCGGTGACTCGGACGCCGATCACGTACACGCAGCCGCCTTCGATGTCCTTGCGGGCCTGGCCTTTGCTGGCGCTGAGCTGGGTGGCGACAAGGGCTTCCACGATGGCGAAACCCGCGCTGAGCTGATCCTTGGTGGTGGTGCCGCTCGGCACTTCACCACGCAGGATGCCGAAGGTCTCAGCGGTGATGTCTTCCACTGATCCGCCGAAGAGGATGGCGGTGGCCTGTTCGGCGGCGCGGCAGGCGGCTTCGCCGTGCAACAAGGTGGTCATCTCCTTGGCCAGGGCCTTGTGGGCATCACGCTGACCGGGATTGGCAGTGTGCGAGGCTTCGAAGGCCGTGATGGTGTCTTGCGGCAGAAGGGTGAAGAACTTCAAGTAGCGCACGGCATCGCGGTCATCCGTGTTGATCCAGAACTGGTAGAACTGATACACGCTGGTGCGTTTCGCATCGAGCCAGATGGTGCCGCTCTCGGTCTTGCCGAACTTGGTGCCATCGGCCTTGGTGATGAGCGGCAGTGTAAGGCCGTAGGCCTGACGGCTGAGCTTTTTGCGGATGAGGTCGCCGCCGGCGGTGATGTTGCCCCACTGGTCGCTGCCGCCGATTTGCAGTTCGCAGCCGAACTTGTCCGCCAGATGGTAGAAATCATAGGCCTGGAGCAGCATGTAGCTGAACTCGGTGTAGCTGATGCCCACCTCGCGGTCTTCCATGCGGGCGCGCACGCTTTCCTTGGCCACCATCTGATTGACGGTGAAAAACTTGCCCACATCGCGCAGGAAGTCAATGAAGCTGATGGGGCGGAACCAGTCGGCATTGTCCACCAGCCGCGCCGGATTGTTTGGCGTATCGAAGTCAAGCAGGCGCGAGAGCTGGGGCTTGATGGCCTCTACGTTGGCGCGGATGTGATCGGCGGTGAGGAGCTGGCGCTCGGCGGTCTTGCCGCTGGGATCGCCGATGGAGCCGGTCGCTCCGCCTGCCACGGCGATGACGTGATGGCCCGCCAACTGGAAGCGGCGCAGGCCGATGAGGGGCACCAGGCTGCCCACGTGCAAGGAGTCCGCCGTGGGATCGAAACCGCAGTACAGCGTGACCTGCTTTTGTTTGAGGAGATCGGGAAGTTGGGGGGCTTTGTCCGCAGCATCGCTCTCGGCAAAACGAGTGTAATCGCTCAGCAGACCGCGCCATTGGATGTCTTCAAAAATGTCCATGCGCGGGCTTGATAGCACAGCATGGAGAGCGTGCCAGCGATTGTGCTATTTCGCGGGGTGGGCGGCCTTCCATGCGGGCCAACCCCCGGTAAGCACCCATACGTCGTTCATCGCCAGATGCTCCACGAGGTACTCGCGCATCTTGCGGCTGGCGTGGCAGGCCTTGCCATCGCAATAGATCACGATGGGCTTCTTATTATCCTGTAAGACTTCGAAATGCTGGGTGAGCAGGGCATCGAGCTTTTCTTCGTTAAGCAAGATGGCACCGGGGATGTGTTCTTTGTCGTAGATCCCGCCTTGGCGGGCATCGATCCATAGGACATCGCCGTGCCAGCGCTTTTCCACGTCCGCGGGCGTCACTTCATCATCGCGAATGGGCTCCAGGCTTTGGTGCCACATCGGCGCGCGCGGGTGCAGGTACTGCGTGGCCACGGCGCCTACGGCGGTGAGCAGCAGGATGATGACGGCGTTGCGAATCACTTGGTCTTCGCAGCTACAGGCTTCTTCACGACTTCCACCGGTGGCGGGGCGGCTTCGGCTGTGCCGGGCTTCTTGCCTTCCACTACCTTGATTTCTTCCGGCTTGGATCCCGCTGTAGGCTCATCTTTGCGGCTGGCTGGCTGGCGGACGACGCCGAAGAAAGCAAGCTGGCGCTGGTACTTCGGAATCTTGCTATCGGTTTCCAATTTGAGCGCGCCGATCATCACGTCTTCCGTGTTTTTTGGCTTCACCGTCACGATGAACTCGCGGCCTGGCTTGGTCTCTCTGAAGGAATACTCCACGTTTTCGCGAGTAGAAGTGATGTTCTTGATCTTCATCGGATTGGGGCCGTCTATTTTTACGGTCACCTCCTTGGGCTCGGCCTTCTCGCCGATCCACCATTGCACCATCTTAGGCTCGATATCGACCACCGCGGGCACATCCATGATGAAGGTGATGATCCACTCCGGCTGCTTCGGATCATCGGTCGTCACCGTGATGGCTTTCTCCTGTTTACCGACAAAGGTGGAGACTTTGAACTCCGCCTTGCCGGTGCCCGTGGTGCCCGGCTCATAGGTAGCGCGGTCCAGCGTCGCGCTGAGGCAGGAGCAGGCGCTCTCCAGGTTGAGGATGCGCACGGGCCTGTCACCGTCGTTCTTGAAGGAAAAACTGACGGTGGCCGTCTCGTCCTCCGGCTTGGGCTTCACATCCACATGGTCACCATCCAGGCGCATCGTGGCAGAGGCAGCAAGGGGCATGATAAGACTCAAGATGGAAGCTTTGAGGAAGGTGTTCATTGTGTAAGTACCATAACGATAAACGCCGCGCAGAACTTTGCTAGCAGGCAAAAATCGCGGGCGGCTGAGTTTCGCGACCTTCACAGCGAAAAAAAGGCGCGCCAGTTTCCGGGCGCGCCTTTGATGATGGAAAGAAAGCGCAGCGAATTACTTCACGCCCTGGGTCTTCAGATCGTTGTACATCTGGAAGGCTTCCTTGGGGTTGAGGCCGCCATGCACAAGAGCCTGAACGGAGCGCATCATGGAGATCGGCGCATCCGATTGAAAGATGTTACGGCCCATGTCCACGCCGCTGGCCCCCTGCTGGATGGCGTTGAAGCACATTTCCAGAGCATCCAGTTCAGGCAGCTTCTTGCCGCCGGCGATGACGATAGGCACCGGGCAGCAAGAGGTCACGGTATCAAACTCGGTATCGGTGTAGTAGCACTTTACCACGTTGGCACCCAGTTCCGCCATGATGCGGGTGGCGAGCCGGAAGTACTGCGGGGTGCGCGCCATGGCGCGGCCGACGGCGGTGACGCCCATGACGGCGATACCGTAGCGGCTGGCGGCATCGACGAGGTCGGTGAGGTTCTTCAGAGACTGACGCTCATAAGCGCTGCCGATGAAGACCTGCACGGCCAGCACGCTGGCATTGAGGCGGATGGCTTCCTCAATGCTGAGGGCGGTGCTTTCGTTGGAGAGGGGCTCAAAGCCGGGACGGGCAAACTTAGCCTTCTTGCCGTCGATTTCGCCTTCCCACTCTTCCATGGGGCTGATCATCGAGGTGCCGCCGGAGGCGCGGAGGGCGATGGCCTTGGTGGTGGAGGCAGGGATCACGCTGCGCTGGATGCCGCGGGTGAGCATCAAGCAATCGGCATAAGGCTCCAGGGGCAGGATGGTCTGGTCTACGCGCTCAAGGCCGGTGGTCGGGCCCTGGAAGTAACCGTGGTCAAAGGCAAGCATGACGGTGCGGCCGTCCTTGGGATTGAAGATGCGGCTCAGGCGATTCTTGAGACCCCAGTCATACTGGTGGGAACCCTTGAGGAAGAAGCCAGGGGCCTCCTGTGGCACGCTGGTGAAAAATTCCTTCTCTTTCTTGTCGCTCTTGCTCGTGTCGATGTCAGCCATGGTGGTGTCGGATGTGAAGTTAGTGGGGGCGGCCATTCTGGCACGCTGGCGGGGGGCGTCAAAGAGTTCTGCTTCGTGGAGTGACTTGCTTGGCCGTTGAAACAGCGAAACGGGCCTGCGGCCTAGGCTTTACATAATGTCTAAGACATGTTAAATATAAGCATGAACGAGTGGAAATTGGAATCCTCCTTGGAAGACCTGGACAATGAATCCATGATTCCGCCATCCTTGGCCGACAGCCCCGAAGCGAAGTTCATCAGCGGCATGAACCGGCGGCGAATGTTGAAAATTGGCGCGCTGGGCATGCTTGGTGCCAGCGGTGGCGGTGCTTACTACTACTGGGCGCAGCAGGTGCCGCCGTTGTTTTTTGACGGCCACTACGCCCACACTTCAAACTATCATCCGGAAGTAATTCGGCGGGCCGTGACGGCTGGCAACGAGGTGGTGGACAAGCCCTATGAAACAGGCGGCGGCCATAGCGAACTTTTCGACGATGGCTTCGACTGTTCGGGGTCCGTTTCGCATGTGCTGTACCGGGCGGGTCTGGTGCGTGGCCCGCTCAATTCGAACGGCTTCGCCAACTACAGCGCCAAGGGGCCTGGACGGTTCATCACAGTGTACGTGAAACCAGGACACCATGTGTTCATGTCGATCTGCGGGCTGCGGTTCGATACCTCCGGCGGGCCAAAGGGGCAGGGCCCGCGCTGGCGTGCCAATCCAAGGCCGTATGCGGATTTCGCCATGCGGCACCCGGAAGGCTGGTAGGGGGAGGGGTACACCCCATAGCCGAGCTCAAACGGGCGGGCGATGGAGGAGGCGACGCAAAACTCGTCTCCCTTACCATGAAACACTACCTCTTGATTGCCCCCGCTCTTCTTCTTTCACAGCTTCCTGTTACAGCCCAGGTCCCTAGAAGCGTGGTCGTGCAGGAAGCGCCGCCAGCAGTGACTACCACGCGTGTGATCGTACCCTCTGCGAACCCGCTCGACAGCTCGATTGTCAAACAGCGGCTCTCCATCGCGCCCCGTGCAGTGCCTGTCACGTCTGAAACTACCAGAGTTCAGGTGCCCACCGCAGTGAAGACCATCAA